>NZ_JBEYTI010000006.1:45972-281699 GCF_040642975.1 Micromonospora sp. NPDC047548 | reverse complement strand
GGCAAGCGCTGGCCCGGTCGTTCGGGTGCGCCCGGATGGTGTTCAACGACGGGCTGCGCGCACGGCAGGAAGCACGAGCCAGCGGCGCCAAGTACCTGTCGGACGGGGAGCTGTCCAAGCAGGTCATCACCCAGGCCAAGACCACGCCCGAGCGGGCGTGGCTGGGTGAGGTGTCCTCGGTGGTGCTTCAACAGGCCCTGGCCGATCTGAACGTGGCATACCGCAACTTCTTCGCTTCGGTCACCGGCAAGCGCAAGGGCCGGAAGCTGGCCCCGCCACGGTTCCGGTCGCGTAAGGACAACCGCCAAGCCATCCGCTTCACCAAGAACGCCCGGTTCGCGGTGCTGGACAACGGGCGGCTCAGGTTGCCGAAGATCGGCGACCTGTCGGTCCGCTGGTCACGCAACCTGCCAGCCGAACCCAGCTCGGTAACGGTGATCCGAGACGCGGCCGGACGATACTTCGCCTCGTTCGTCGTGCAGACGACCGAGGATGAGACGCTGCCGCCGGCCGAGTCCGAGGTAGGTATCGACTTGGGTTTGACCCACTTCGCCGTCCTCTCGGACGGCACGAAGGTGGCGGCACCCAAGTTCCTGCGCCGCGCCGCCCGCAAGCTCAGGCGGCTGCAGCAGGACCTGTCCCGCAAGCAGCGGGGCAGTCAGAACCGCGAGAAGGCCGTCATGAAGGTCGCCAGGGCGCATGCCCGGGTGGCCGACACCCGGCGGGACTGGCAGCACAAACTCTCGACCCGGATCATCCGCGACAACCAAGCGGTGTACGTTGAGGACCTGTGCGTCGTCGGTCTCGGCCGCACGAGGCTGGCCAAGTCCGTCCACGATGCGGGCTGGGCGTCATTCACCGCCATGTTGGAGTACAAGGCCGCCCGGTACGGGCGGACGTTCGCCAAGATCGACCGGTTTGCGCCCACGTCGCAGACGTGCTCGACGTGCGGCCGGCTCGACGGCCCGAAGCCGCTGTCCGTCCGGTCATGGACCTGCCTCTGCGGGGCGGTCCACGACCGGGACGTGAACGCGGCGATCAACGTGTTGGCCCAGGGACGCTGGGACAACTCAAACGACCGTGGAGCGCAGGTAAGACCACCAGCGATGGTGGCACCGCGCGGCGAAACGGTAATCCACCCAGACGCCGTGTGTTCCACACGCAGCGTGGAGGGAATCTCCGTCCTTTAGGACGGAGAGAATGTCAAGCAGGGTGGTCTGCGCGGAGCCGGACCCCACAACGAGCAAGATGCCTGTGCGTCATCTCTAAATCAGCGGTATTGGGGCTAGCTCAGGCCGGCTGATAGGTCAGGCTGACGACGCCGGTACTGAAGGTGATGGAGTCGGCGAGCTGCAGCGGCGTCGCCGCCTTCTCGTCCTCGAACAGGCGCCGCCCGCTGCCGAGGACGACCGGGTGGACCAGGAGCTGGAGTTCGTCGAGGACACCGTCGCGCAGCAGTGATCGCACCAGGGTGGGGCTACCGCTGATCGCCATGTTCTTGCCGGCTTGCTGCTTGCGCTTGGTCAGCTCGTCGGCGACGTTGCCGCGGATCAGCGTCGAGTTCTGCCACCGCACCTCCGCCAGAGTGGTCGAGGCGACCAGCTTGGGCATGGTGTTGAGTTGGTCCGCGAACGGCACATCGCTGCCCCGATGCGGCCAGGAGTCGGCGAATATCTCATACGTCGCCCGCCCGAGCAGCATGGTGTCGGCCTGCGCCAGCAGCTTCGCGAACGCCTCTCCCATCTGCTCGTTGTAGTACGGGAAGTGCCACTCCTCGGGCGCTTCCATAACGCCGTCCACGGATACGAAAAGTTGCGCGACGATCTTTCTCATGACATCTCCTTGAGGTACTGGGCGAACACGCGCCGAGCGCCGGTGCGCAACCGGCGCCCGGCGCGAGCGCTGTCTCAGTCGGCGAGTTCAGCGGATGAGTTCAGGTGGCGAGGAACTCGGTCAGCGCGGGGAGGATCGCCGAGGGGTCGACGTTGTGCGGCTGGCCCTCAAGCGTGCGGCGCTGCGCGTGGGGGAGCGCGGCGGCGACGGCCGCGGCGGTGGTGCTCAGCCAGGGGGTGGTCCCACCGTCGATCACGACGGTCGGCACCGCGACGGAGGCCAGCCGATCGGTCGGCATCGAGAAGTCTCCGGTGATTGTGGCGTCGTAGACGAGGGTTGGCGCCACGGCCTCCATCGCCTGCCAGAACGGCGCGCCGCGCATCGGGGTGACGAACTCGACAGGCATGCCGACCGCGTCGGTGAAGAACAGCTCGATCATGTCGCCGCGGCGCCCCTCGGCGAGCAGCGCGACCAGCCGATCCCGATAGTCGGCGGGCACCGGAGGACGGCTGTCGTCGACGATGTACGCCGGTTCCCACAGCGCCAGCTTGCTGATGGCCAGCCCGCGGGCCGCGGCCTCCAGCGCCATGATCGCACCGCCGGAGGTGCCGTAGACCATCGCCGAGCCGCCGGCTTCGGTGATAAGGGCTTCGAGGTCCTCGAACTCGCGGTCGGCCGCGTACGGAGCGGTATCGCCGCTGTCGCCACGACCGCGGCGGTCGTAGTTGAACACCGTGAACTCCTTCGCGAGGAGCTCGGCCAGATTCGCGTTGGCGGACCGGTCGGTCGGGCCGGCGCCGATCATGATGATCGCCGGCCCGTCGCCCTGGCGGTCGAACGCGATCGGGGTGCCGTCCTTCGATATGACCTTGTTCATGGGTGTCCCTCCTGATCGTGCACGTGATCCGGGATCGGATCCGTCCCCGTCCGCTCAACTGGCGGGTACTGGACGGTATAGTACTCAGACGAGTACTGGCCCGTCTAGTACCATTCCGGCGGAGGCGAGAAGGAGTCGAGATGACAGACGAGCGTCCGCAGGAGGAAGGCCGGTCTGCGCGCAAGCGCAGCGCGATCCTCGAGGCAGCCACCGAGCTGTTCCTACGCAACGGCTACCAGGGCACCAGCATGGACGAGATAGCCGCGGTGGCCGCGGTCTCCAAACAGACCGTCTACAAGAACTTCACCGACAAGGAGCAGCTCTTCGGCGACATCATCCTCGGCGCCACCGACCGGGTCGGCGAGTTCGTCGACGTCATCACTGCCACCCTCGCCGGGACCGAGGACCTGGAGCGGGATCTGGGTCTCGTGGCCCGGCGGTACATTGCCACGGTCATCCAGCCCCGGGTGCTTCAGCTCCGCCGGCTTCTGATCGCCGAGGCCGGTCGCTTCCCGGATCTGGCCCGCGCCTACTACCAGCGCGCCCCGGAGCGCACCATCACCACGTTGGCGGCCTGCTTCCAGGACCTCGCCGACCGGGGACTCCTGCGCCTGGACGACGCGCACCTCGCGGCGAACCACTTCGCCTGGCTGATCCTCTCCACGCCGATGGACAAGACCATGTTCCACGAATACGACGAGCCCTTCACCGCCGCCGAACTCGAACGCTTCGCCGACGAAGGGGTGCGGGTGTTCCTCGCCGCCTACCGCCGAGCCTGACCCGACGGCCGGGGATGCTGGCCGAGCTGCGCCCTCGCCACCGGCCACGGCGGGCTCAGGGACGGACAACGGCCTGGAGCACGTGAAGGCACCCTGGGCCGCTCCACCCCCTCGGAACGTCAGCCGGTCTTCACGAACGTCCAGGTGCCTGTGGGAGTCCAGCCGTCGTTACACACGCTGAACTGCGGCTTTACGCGGCCCGCTCGAGCTCGGACCTGACGGTACCCACAAACCGCTCAGCGTACGCGTTCGCTCGGGGACACCGTGGCGGGCTCTTCGCGACCGTGATCCCCGCGCCGGCGAGCACCGCATCGAAGGCATGGTGAACTGACCGGCCCGATCGCGGACAATGCCTCTCAGGTATATCGCCCACCAGCCAGGCATACGCCCTCCCCGCCGCGACACGCCTGCTCCCGACCACTCGGTCGTGGGCGTGGCGCACCCCAACAGCCGTGCCTGGCTGCGCCGGCTCCACTCACTTGAAGACTTCTTCAAGTGATAAAGTGCGCAAGGTGACGGGCGGGTCGGCCGTGCGGGAGGGGGAGGACGAGCGTGTCGGTGCCGCTGTACCAGGCGAAGGCGGAACTGTTCCGCACCCTCGGCCACCCGGTGCGCATTCGGGTCCTCGAACTGCTCCAGGACGGCCCCAAGCCCGTCCGTGACCTGCTGGCGGCCATCGACGTCGAGGCGTCCAACCTCTCCCAGCAGCTCGCCGTGCTGCGTCGCGCCGGCATGGTCACCTCGTACCGGGCCGGCCCGCTGGTGATGTACGCGCTCAGCACCCCCGACGTGGCCGACCTGCTGGCCGCCGGGCGGCGCATCCTCGGGGCGGTCCTCACCGACCGCGACGCCCTCCTCGACGAGCTGCGCGCCGCCGGGCGGGACCGGTGAGCGCAGCGGTGTCGGTCGCCCGCGACCGGGTTCTCGGGTTGCTGCCCGGCCCCGCCGACTGGGCCGCCGTCCACCGCTCGCCGCGCCGGGACCTGCTCGCCGGGCTGACCGTCGCGGTGGTGGCGCTGCCACTGGCCCTGGCCTTCGGGGTCACCTCCGGGCTGGGCGCGCAGGCCGGCCTGGTCACCGCCGTGGTCGCCGGTGCGGTGGCCGCCGTCTTCGGCGGTTCGAACCTGCAGGTGTCCGGCCCGACCGGGGCGATGACCGTGGTGCTGGTGCCGGTGGTGCAGCAGTTCGGCACGACCGGAGTGCTGATGGTCGGCGCGATGGCCGGGCTGATCCTGGTCGCCCTGGCCCTCGCCCGCCTCGGCCGGTACGTCCGCTACCTGCCCACCCCGGTGATCGAGGGCTTCACCGCCGGCATCGCGGTGGTCATCGCCCTGCAACAGGTGCCCGCCGCGCTCGGCGTGACCGACGCCGAGGGCGACCGGGTCTGGGCGGTGGCGGCCGACGCGGTCGCCCGGTTCGTCGTACACCCCCGGCCGGCCGCCGTCGCGGTGGCCCTCGGTGTCGCGGCGCTGATGCTGTTCGGCGCCCGGTGGCGGCCTGGATTGCCGTTCTCGCTGCTCGGGGTGGCCGCGGCGACGGTGCTGGCCGAGACCGCCCCGGTCGGGCTGGTCCGGATCGGCGCCCTGCCGCAGGGGCTGCCCGCGCCGTCGCTGGGCTTCCTCGACCTCGACGCGGTCGGCGTGCTGCTCCCCTCGGCGCTCGCGGTGGCCGCCCTCGCCGCGCTGGAGAGCCTGCTGTCGGCCACCGTGGCCGACGGGATGACCGTCGGCGAGCGACACGACCCGGATCGGGAACTCTTCGGCCAGGGCCTGGCCAACCTCGCCTCCCCGCTCTTCGGCGGCATTCCCGCGACCGCCGCCATCGCCCGGACCGCGGTCAACGTCCGCGCCGGGGCCTCCTCGAAGCTCGCCGCGCTGACCCACGCGGTCGCCCTCGCGGTGATCGTGCTGGCCGCCGCGCCCCTGGTCGGCCGGATTCCGCTCGCCGCCCTGGCCGGCGTGCTGCTCGCCACCACCGTGCGGATGGTCGAGGCGGGTTCCCTCTGGGCGCTGGCCCGCGCGACCCGGGGCGACGCCCTCGTGCTCGTGCTCACCTTCGCCGTCACGGTGGCGCTGGACCTGGTCACCGCCGTGGCGGTCGGGGTGGGCGTGGCGATCGTGATCGCCCTGCGCGCGGTGGCCCGCACGGCGCGCGTGGAACGGGTCCCCCTCGACGCCGGCGAGCACAGCGCCGAGGAACACGCCCTGCTCGCCGACCACATCGTGGCCTACCGGCTGGATGGCCCGCTCTTCTTCGCCGCGGCGCACAGCTTCCTGCTCCAGCTTGCCGACGTCGCCGACGTCCGCGTGATCATCCTGCGCATGTCCCGGGTCTCCACCCTCGACGCCACCGGCGCGCAGGTGCTCGGCGACGCCATCCGCCGGCTCCAGGAGCGCGGCATCACCGTGCTGCTCTCCGGCATCGCGCCCGGCCACGACCAGGTGCTGGCCACCCTCGGCGTCGCCGACCAGTTGCGCCGCGACGGCCTGGTCTTTCCCGACACCCCCGCGGCCATCCGGCACGCCCGCGCCATCGCGCTGCCCGGAGCGGCAGCCGCCGCGTCGACCGCCGGGGTCGGCGGCAGCACGACGCTCAGGCACGCGGAGCGTGCACCCGGTCGCTGAGCCCGGCGCTCACCTCGCGCGGTCGGATCAACCCCGGGTAGTTCCTGCCCGCCCTCCCCGATGCCACCCGCTACCGCTCCCTGGGCGAGGATCTACCAAGATCGGGTGGCCGTTGCGACAGGAGGTCCGATCTGCGGGCAATCGCCGAGGCTGCATCACCCAGGGGGGAGAACCATGATCGCGGAACACGTTCGTGACGCGTCGGCCACGGCGGTCGTGTTCGGCTTCTTCGCATCCAGCTGGTTCGGCTGGGCGCAGGAAGCACCGCCCAGGGGCTGGCGCCCGGTACTCGCTGTCGGATCCGTGCTCTCGCTGCTCGCAGCGGTGGCCGGCGGAGTCCTCACCTGGCGGCACTGGTCGGACGGTACGGCCTTCGACGCCGACACCGGTCGCGCCTTCGGCGTTGTCGTCGGCATCGAGTTCGGCGCCGCGGCACTCGGTGCCGGGCTCCTCGCCCTGCGGCGCCGCCGGGAGCTGATTCCGGTCTGGGTCGCGCTCGTGGTGGGGGTGCACCTGTTCCCGGTCGCGGCACTGCTCGACTATCCGCTGATCCACCTGGTTGCCGCCCTGGTGACGGCGGTGGCGCTGGCGGCGACTCCGGTGGCCCGGGCCCGCGCCGTCCCGGTGAGTGCGGTGGTCGGGATCGGCGCCGGCGGAGTGCTGCTCGCCGCCGCGGTGTCGTCGCTAGTCATCGCCCTGGTCGGGTACTGAGACGGCGCTCGTGAGCGGCGTCACGGAGGACCCTGCCAGGCGGTAGGCGACGGCAGGGCCCTCCGCACACCTACTCCGGCACCCGCCGGTACGCGCCGTCGCTGGCCGACGTGGCCATCGAGGCGTACGCGCGCAGCGCCGCCGACACCGGGCGCTGCCGGTCGAGCGGGGTGTACGGCCGTTCCCGCTTCTCCTCGGCCACCCGGCGGGCCTGGAGCACATCCTCGGGCACGTTGAGCTGGATGGACCGGCCCGGGATGTCGATGACGATCTCGTCGCCGTCGACCACCAGCGCGATCAGTCCGCCCGAGGCCGCCTCGGGGGAGACGTGCCCGATGGAGAGCCCGGAGGTGCCGCCGGAGAAGCGTCCGTCGGTGAGCAGCGCGCAGGCCCGGCCGAGCCCCCGGCCCTTGAGGAAGGAGGTGGGGTAGAGCATCTCCTGCATCCCGGGGCCGCCCTTCGGACCCTCGTAGCGGATCACCACGACGTCCCCGGCGACGACCTGCCTGGCCAGGATCGCCGACACCGCGTCGTCCTGCGACTCGTACACCTTTGCCGGGCCGCGGAAGGTCAGGCACTCCTCGGGCACCCCGGCGGTCTTCACCACGCAGCCGTCCGGGGCGAGGTTGCCGTGCAGGATGGCCAGCCCGCCGTCGGCCGAGTACGCGTGCTCCCGGTCCCGGACGCAGCCGCCGGCCGCGTCGGTGTCCAGCGACGACCAGCGGTTGGTGGTGGAGAACGGCTCGGTGGTGCGCACTCCGCCCGGGGCGGCGTGGAACAGTTCGACCGCCTCCGGCGTCGGCGAGCCGCCCCGGACGTCCCAGTCGGCCAGCCATCCGGCCAGCGAGGGGGAGTGCACGGCGTGCACGTCCCGGTTGAGCAGCCCGGCCCGGTCCAGCTCGCCCAGGATGGCGGGGATGCCGCCGGCCCGGTGCACGTCCTCCATGTGGTACTTGGGCGAGTTCGGCGCGACCTTGGCCAGGCAGGGCACCCGGCGGGAGAGCGCGTCGATGTCGGCCACGTCGAAGTCCAGCTCGGCCTCCCGGGCGGCGGCGAGCAGGTGCAGGATCGTGTTGGTCGACCCGCCCATCGCCACGTCCAGGGCGACCGCGTTCTCGAACGCGGCCCGGTTGGCGACCGCGCGGGGCAGCACCGAGGCGTCGTCGCCGTCGTACCACCGCTTGGCGATCTCCACGGCGGTGCGCCCGGCCTCGACGAAGAGCGACCGGCGCGCGGCGTGGGTGGCCAGCGTCGAGCCGTTGCCCGGCAGGGCCAGGCCGATCGCCTCGGTCAGGCAGTTCATCGAGTTGGCGGTGAACATGCCGGAACAGGAGCCGCAGGTCGGGCAGGCGGAACGCTCGATCTCGCCGAGCTGGTCGTCGGTGACCGCCTCGTTGGAGGAGGCGATCATCGCGTCGATCAGGTCGATCTTGGAGTGCACGATCCCCTCGATCGCCACCGTCTTGCCGGCCTCCATCGGCCCGCCGGAGACGAAGACGGTCGGGATGTTCAGCCGCAGGGCGGCCAGCAGCATCCCCGGGGTGATCTTGTCGCAGTTGGAGATGCAGACCAGGGCATCCGCGCAGTGCGCGTTGACCATGTACTCCACCGCGTCGGCGATCAGCTCCCGGCTGGGCAGCGAGTAGAGCATGCCGCCGTGGCCCATGGCGATGCCGTCGTCGACCGCGATGGTGTTGAACTCGCGACCCACCCCGCCGGCCTCGGCCACCGCGTCGGCGACCAGGCCACCGAGGTCCTTGAGGTGTACGTGACCGGGGACGAACTGGGTGAAGCTGTTGGCGATGGCGACGATCGGCTTGCCGAAGTCGTCGTCGGTCATCCCGGTGGCCCGCCACAGGGCCCGGGCGCCGGCCATCGTCCGACCGTGGGTGGAGGTCCTCGACCGCAGCTCAGGCATGGGTACCAGTCTGGCACCGTCCCGGCGGTGACTCCCAGCGGTCGGAGCGTGTCCCAACAGATGCGCACCCGGTGCCCCGCGCACGGCTCCGATCCGGCAGAGTTGACGACGTGCATCTCCCCCCGGGAATGGTCGCCGTCGCGCTCCCGGGCGCCCTGGTCGCCGTGACCGCCGCCGTGCTGCTCGTGGGGTCGGCCCGGCGGCGCACCGGCCCGGACCGCCGGCCGTACGCGCTACTCGCCTCGGCCGGCGCGCTCGCCCTGGTCGGCCTGCTGGTCGGGGTGGGCCTGGCGCTCGGTGACCCGCACCACGCCCCCCATCCGGCGCGGCTCAACGGCTGGCCCGTCCTGATCTCCGTCGCGGTGGCGCTGAGCGGCCTGGCCGCCGCCGCCGGGCTGCTCCGCCTGCCGGGGGTGGTGGTGTCCCCGGCGGCGACCGCCCGGCTGCTCCTGGACGCGCTGATCGTGGCGACCGCCCTCTGGTTCGTCGGCTGGGTGCTCTTCTCCGGGCCGACCGGGCTGCTCGGGTCGGCCACCCCGGTGGCCTGCCCGGCGATCCTGCTGGCCACGGTCAACGCCGCGCTGACCGTCGGGGTCACCCTGATCGTGGTGCTGCGCGCCGACCCGCCCCGGGGTCGGTTCGGGCTGCTCGGTGCCGGCGTCACCGCCGTCGCCGCCGGCGGGCTCGGGGTGGTCGGCGGGGTCTGCCAGGGCGGGCCGTGGATGACCCTGGCCTGTGCGGTGCTGCTCGCCCTGGGCCTGCTGGCGGTCGCGTTCGCGGTGCACCGGGTCGAGCCGCCGGGGCAGGTCGACGTCGACCTGATCCGCCGGGACGGCGCGTACGCCTTCGTCCCGATGTTCGCGATGGCCGCCTCGGCGATGTACCACCTGGCGCAGGGCGGTCGCTTTGACGCGCTCGGCATCGTCGCCGGCAGTGTCGAGGGGTTCGCGCTGGTGGCCCGGCAGTACCTCACCCTCAACGACATGCGGGGGTACGCCGGCCGGCTGGCCGAGCGCGAGGCGCACTTCCGCGAGCTGGCCCACACCGACCCGCTGACCGGCCTGGCCAACCGGCGCGGCCTGCTGCGCGAGCTGCAGCGCTGCGCCGAGGAGGGCATCGGGTGCGTGCTGCTCGGGCTCGACCTGGACGGCTTCAAGAACGTCAACGACATGCGCGGCCACGACGTGGGCGACCTGGTGCTGGCCGAGGTGGGCCGGCGGCTGAGGGGCAACCTGCGCCCCGGCGACCTGGCCGCCCGGCTCGGCGGCGACGAGTTCGCGGTGCTGATGCGCGGCCACCCGGCCGACGCCGACGTGGTCGCCGAGCGGCTGCTCGGGGTGCTCGGCCGGGCGTACGAGCAGCCGGATGGGCCGGTCTTCCTGTCGGTGAGCATCGGGGTGGCCGGCCAGCGCGGCGAGCCCGACTCGGTGGCGCTGCTGCGTCACGCCGACCTGGCGCTGCGGTACGCCAAGCAGCGCGGGAAGAACCGCGTCGAGCGCTACGACGGCACGCACGACCAGCTGCTGCTGCGGCGCACCCGGCTGGAGCACGAGATGCGCGGCGCGATCGAGCGCGACGAGCTGCGGCTGGTGTTCCAGCCGGTCGCCTCGCTGCCCTCGGTCCGTCCGGTCGGCGCCGAGGCGTTGCTGCGCTGGCGCCACCCGGAGCTGGGCAACGTCGGCCCCGACGAGTTCATCCCGCTCGCCGAGGAGTGCGGGATGATCGCCAAGCTGGGCGCCTGGGTGCTGCACCAGGCCTGCTGGCAGCTCTCCCGCTGGCTGTCCGACGGCCACGACGTCTGGGTCTCGGTCAATGTCTCCCCGCGCGAGCTGCACGCCCCGGAGTACGTGGTGCAGGTGGCCGAGGCGCTGCGCGCCCACCACGTGCCGCCGCAGCGACTGGTGCTGGAGGTCACCGAGCACGCCGTCGCCACCGACCTCGACGAGCTGATCCGGCGGCTGACCGCGCTGCGGCGCACCGGGGTGCGGATCGCGTTGGACGACTTCGGGGCGGGCTACTCATCCCTCGGCCAGCTGCGCCGGCTGCCGATCGACATCCTGAAGATCGACCACAGTCTGGTGTCCGAGCACGAGCCGGTCCGCCCGGTGGACACCGACGGGCCGGCCTTCGCCCCGATGGTCGACATCGTCATGCGCCTCGGGCACCAGTTGGGGATGGAGGTGATCGCCGAGGGCGTCACCACGCCGACGGAGCTGGCCGCGGTGGTTGCCGCCGGCTGCCGGTTCGGCCAGGGCGCGCTCTTCGGCTGGGGCGTGCCGGCCGAGCACCTGGAGGCGATGCTGGACGCCGCGACCTCGCCCGGCGCCCGCCCGGGGGTGCTGCCGGCCGCGCCGCTCGCCGGCCCGCGGCCGATGCCGGCGCCGCGCGCCGGTGGGACGGGATCCGCGCAGGTCGGACCGCTCGGGAAGGCCGGAACCGGGGACGGTGTCCCCCGTTCGTGAACCAACATGTGGGATCAGTTGACTCATCGCGTGAGATGCGTCAGGCTGGTCCACATGTCGATCCGGTCGCTGCGAGTACTTACCTGAGCGCACTCTCCCTCACCGAGAGTGCGCTGGCCCCGTGCATCTGCACGAGGGCCGTTTTTGTTGCCGTCGGACTCCACCCGGGCGGGCACCGCCCGCGTCGCACGTGTTGAAAGAGCCTCCACCCTCCAGCCGAAGGCCTGAACCGCCATGACGAGACCCACGCCAGAGACACTCGCCCACTCCGCCCGGCGGGCGCGCACGACCACCGGGCCGGCCAGCGACGCCGACCACACCCCCGCGCCGCGCGGGGCCGCCGCGGCCACCCCGGCCGTACGGCAGCCCGCCCCGGCCCAGGTCTCCGGGGCCGGCTCCCTCGTGCGGTCCCTCGAGGCGCTCGGCGTCGATGTCGTCTTCGGCATCCCCGGCGGGGCGATCCTGCCCGCGTACGACCCGCTGTACGACTCGACCGTGCGGCACATCCTGGTCCGCCACGAGCAGGGCGCCGGGCACGCGGCCACCGGGTACGCGCAGGCGACCGGCCGGGTCGGCGTCTGCATCGCCACCTCCGGCCCGGGCGCGACGAACCTGGTCACCCCGATCGCCGACGCGTACATGGACTCGGTGCCGATCGTCGCGATCACCGGCCAGGTCGCGCGGCCCTCGATCGGCACGGACGCCTTCCAGGAGGCGGACATCCAGGGGATCACGCTGCCGATCACCAAGCACAACTTCCTGGTGCAGAACCCGGAGGAGATCCCGCAGGTGCTGGCCGAGGCCTTCCACCTGGCCTCGACCGGGCGGCCCGGGCCGGTGCTGGTCGACATTCCCAAGGACGTCCTCCAGGCGCCGACCACGTTCAGTTGGCCGCCCACCCTCGACCTGCCCGGCTACCGGCCCACCCTGCACCCGCACGGCAAGCAGATCCGGGAGGCGGCCCGGCTGATGAGCACCGCCCGCCGCCCGGTGCTCTACGTCGGCGGCGGGGTGCTCAAGGCCGGTGCCACCGACGGGCTGCGCAAGCTGGCCGAGTTGACCGGCATCCCGGTGGTCACCACGCTGATGGCGTTGGGGGCGTTCCCCGACTCGCACCGCCAGCACCTGGGCATGCCGGGCATGCACGGCACCGTCGCCGCGGTCTACGGCCTGCAGAAGGCCGACCTGATCGTGGCGCTCGGGGCGCGCTTCGACGACCGGGTCACTGGCAAGCTGGACTCGTTCGCCCCGGACGCCGCCGTGGTGCACGCCGACATCGACCCGGCCGAGATCGGCAAGAACCGCCACGCGGACGTGCCGATCGTCGGCGACGCCAAGTATGTGATCGACGAGCTGATCACCGCGGTCACCGCCGAGCGCAACGCCGGCCAGCGGGCCGACCTCGGCGACTGGTGGACCCAGCTGGACGACCTGCGCGAGCGTTACCCGCTGGGGTACGAGGAGCCGGCCGACGGCACCCTCTCCCCGCAGTACGTGATCAAGCGGCTGGGCGAGATCGCCGGTCCGGACGCGGTCTACGTGGCCGGCGTGGGCCAGCACCAGATGTGGGCCAGCCAGTTCATCTCGTACGAGAAGCCGGGCACCTGGCTCAACTCGGGCGGCCTCGGCACGATGGGGTACGCCGTTCCGGCGGCGATGGGCGCCAAGGTCGGCAGACCCGACACGGTGGTCTGGGCGGTGGACGGCGACGGCTGCTTCCAGATGACCAACCAGGAGCTGGCCACCTGCGCGCTGGAGGGCATCCCCGTCAAGGTCGCCGTGATCAACAACGGCAATCTCGGCATGGTCCGGCAGTGGCAGACCCTCTTCTACGGCGAGCGGTACTCCAACACCGAGCTGGGCACCCACAAGCACCGCATCCCGGACTTCGTCAAGCTCGCCGAGGCGCTCGGCTGTGTCGGCCTGCGCTGCGAGACCGTCGAGGACGTCGACAAGACAATCGAGGCGGCGATGGCGATCACCGACGCGCCCGTCGTGATCGACTTCGTGGTCGGCAAGGACGCGATGGTCTGGCCGATGGTGGCCGCCGGCACCAGCAATGACGAGATCATGTTCGCCCGTGGCGTCCGCCCGGCCTTCGACGAGGACGAGATCTGATGACTCTGCACACGCTTTCGGTCCTGGTGGAGAACAAGCCGGGTGTCCTGGCCCGGGTCTCCGGCCTGTTCTCCCGGCGCGGGTTCAACATCGACAGCCTCGCCGTGGGCGAGACCGAGAACCCGGACGTCTCCCGGATCACCATCGTGGTCAACGCCGAGTCGTCCCCGCTGGAGCAGGTCACCAAGCAGCTCAACAAGCTGGTCAACGTACTCAAGATCGTGGAGCTGGACCCGCAGGTCTCGGTGGCCCGGGAGCTGCTGCTGATCAAGGTCCGCGCGGACCGCAACGCCCGGGCGCAGGTGTTGGAGACGGTCAACCTGTTCCGGGCCCGGGTGGTCGACGTCGCGCCGGACACGCTGACCATCGAGGCCACCGGCACCCCCGACAAGCTGGACGCGCTGCTGCGCGACCTCGAACCGCTCGGCATCAAGGAGATGGTCCAGTCCGGCACGGTGGCGATCGGGCGCGGCTCGCGCTCCATCACCGCCGGGCCCGCGCTGCGCGCCGCCTGACCACCGCACAAGTCCACGACGGGCCGCTCGGACCGCCGTACGAAAGGGAAGTCAATGAGCGTTGAGGTGTACTACGACGACGACGCCGACCTGGGCCTGATCCAGGGCCGCAAGGTCGCCGTGATCGGGTACGGCAGCCAGGGCCACGCCCACGCGCTGTCGCTGCGCGACTCCGGCGTCGACGTGGTGATCGGCCTGCCGGCGGGCTCGAAGAGCCGGCCGAAGGCCGAGGAGCAGGGCCTGCGGGTGCTCACGCCGGCCGAGGCGGCCGCCGAGGCCGACGTCATCATGATCCTGGCGCCGGACACCGCGCAGCGCGCCCTCTACGCCGAGGCGATCGCCCCCAACCTCGCCCCCGGCAAGGCGCTCTTCTTCGGCCACGGCTTCAACATCCGATACGACCTGATCAAGCCGCCGGCCGACGTGGACGTGGCGATGGTCGCCCCGAAGGGCCCCGGTCACCTGGTCCGCCGCCAGTACGTCGACGGCAAGGGCGTGCCCTGCCTGGTCGCCGTCGAGCAGGACGCCACCGGCACCGCGTTCCAGTTGGCCCTGTCGTACGCCAAGGGCATCGGCGGCACCCGGGCCGGCGCGATCCGGACCACCTTCACCGAGGAGACCGAGACCGACCTCTTCGGCGAGCAGGCGGTGCTCTGCGGCGGCGCGGCGGCGCTGGTGCAGACCGGTTTCGAGGTGCTCACCGAGGCTGGCTACGCCCCCGAGGTGGCCTACTTCGAGTGCCTGCACGAGCTGAAGCTGATCGTCGACCTGATGTACGAGGGCGGCATCGCCCGGATGCGCTACAGCGTCTCCGACACCGCCGAGTACGGCGACCTCTCCCGCGGCCCCCGGGTGATCGACTCCCGGGTCAAGGAGGAGATGCGCAAGATCCTCGGTGAGATCCAGTCCGGCGAGTTCGCCCGCGAGTGGGTGGCCGAGGACGAGGCCGGCCGGCCGAACTTCGCCAAGTGGCGGGCCGAGGGCGCGGCGCACCCGATCGAGGAGACCGGGCAGAAGCTGCGCTCCATGATGAGCTGGGTCGACCGGCCCATCACCGAGACCGCCTGAGGCGTGGCGGCCCCGCCGGCGGGGCCACCGCGACGCGGCCCGCGACCCGACGCTCTCCCCGGCGTCGGGCCGCGGGCCGCGCGCGTCCACCGTCTCGTCGGCGGCGGCGGCCGGGCGCCGGGCGGTGGCGGTGGACCGGCCGCTCACCTGCTGGGACCGGGTGACCAACGCCTCGGCCGGCCGCGGGCCGAACCGGGCGGGGTCGGGCCGGGCCAGCCGGCGCGGCAGCGCGATGCGGACGGTGGGTGACACGGCCGGCCCGCCCGCACGTGCCGGATGAACGCGGGATGACGGGCGTGCGACGACCCTGTGTGAGGGCCCTCACCCCGCCGTCCGGGACACGCCGGCCATCGGGCCACCTACGATCCCTGATAGGTGCGTAGCCGGCACCTGACGGCCATGGCACGGATCAGCGCGGGGCGCAGCGCGGCGTCCCGGCGCCCCAGGCCGACCGCATACGACGTCTACGAGGACCGATGAATCCTGTCGTACTGATCGCCGAAGAACTCGCTCCCGCCGCCATCGAGGTGCTCGCCCACGACTTCGACGTACGCCACGTCGACGGCACCGATCGCCCGGCCCTGCTCTCCGCGCTCTCCGAGGCCGACGCGGTGATCGTGCGCAGTGCCACCCAGATCGACGCCGAGGCGATCGCGGCCGCGCCGCGTCTCACGGTGGTCGCCCGGGCCGGCGTCGGTCTGGACAACGTCGAGGTGCCGGCCGCCACCGCGCGGGGCGTCATGGTCGTCAACGCCCCCACCTCCAACATCGTCTCCGCCGCTGAGCAGGCCGTCGCGCTGCTGCTCGCCGTCGCCCGCAACACCGCCGCGGCCAGCGCCGCGCTGAAGGCGGGGGAGTGGAAGCGGTCCAGGTACACCGGCGTCGAGCTGCAGGGCAAGACCGTCGGCGTGGTCGGCCTCGGCCGCATCGGGGTGCTCTTCGCCCAGCGGATCGCCGCCTTCGGCACCCGGCTCATCGCGTACGACCCCTACATCCAGCCGGCCCGCGCGGCCCAGCTCGGCGTCCGCCTGGTCGGCCTGGAGGAGCTGCTGCGGGAGAGCGACTTCATCTCCATCCACCTGCCGAAGACCCCGGAGACCGTGGGCCTGATCGGGGAGAAGGAGCTGGCGGTCGTCAAGCCCGGCGTACGCATCGTCAACGCCGCCCGCGGCGGCCTGGTCGACGAGCAGGCCCTGGCCGACGCGATCGCCGAGGGCCGGGTCGCCGGCGCCGGCGTCGACGTGTACGCCAAGGAGCCCTGCACCTCCTCGCCGCTGTTCGCCTTCGACAACGTGGTGGCCACCCCGCACCTGGGCGCCTCCACGCACGAGGCGCAGGACAAGGCCGGCCTGGCGGTGGCCCGCAGCGTCAAGCTGGCGTTGCAGGGCGAGTTCGTGCCGGACGCGGTCAACGTGCAGGCCGGCGGCGTGGTCGCCGAGGACGTCCGCCCGCTGCTGCCGCTGGCCGAGAAGCTGGGCCGGGCCTTCACCGCCGTCGCCGGCGGGGTGGCCGCCAGCGTCACCGTCCAGGTGCGCGGCGAGATTGTCAACCACGACGTGTCGGTGCTCAAGCTCGCCGCCACCAAGGGGCTGTTCAGCTCGGTGGTGGAGGAGCAGGTCACCTACGTCAACGCGCCGCACCTGGCCGCTGAGCGGGGTGTCGAGGTGACCCTCGCGACCCAGGCCGAGACGGTCGACCACCCGGTCCTGGTCACCGTCCGCGGCGCGCTGCCCGACGGACGTACGGTCAGCGTCTCCGGCACGGTCACCCACACCGGCGCCCGGGACGTCATCAAGCTGACCGAGGTGGACGGGTTCGACGTGGAGATCGGCGCGGAGGGCATCCTGGTCTTCTTGCGCTACGTCGACCGGCCGGGCGTGGTCGGCACCGTCGGCACCCTCCTCGGCGAGGCCGGCATCAACATCGCCGCGATGCAGGTGGCTCGTCGGGAGGCCGGCGGCGAGACGCTGATGACCCTAACCGTCGACCAGGCGCTCGGGGCGGACCTGCTCACCTCGGCGGCCGACTCGATCGGCGCGACCTCGGCCAGCGCCGCGGACCTGCGCGACGAGTAGTCCACGCACGACGTATCGGGGGCCTGGCCGTCTCGGCCGGGCCCCTCGTCGTACCGGGCGGTCAGCCCACGACGCGGGACGGCGGCGGATAGACCGAGCCGTCCTGGGCGTCGAAGAGCATCAGGTCGTGCTCGCCGGCGAGCCGCTCGATGTCGAGCAGGACCTGGTCCTCGCAGGTCGGCACGAGGTTCAGCTCCACGTGGTCGCCGGCCGCGTGCAGCGGTGCGACCTCCCACGGCGTGCCCGGTCCGGCGGGCCGGTCCGGATAGCTGGCGATGATGGCCCGGTAGAAGGCGACGACCCGCCGATCGGGGTGCCGGTCATCGTGGCGTCCCTCGCGGCACCGCCGCACCGCCACCCGGACGTCCTCGGGCGTGGCCCCGTCCGGCAGGGCCCACACGCTCAGATCGAAACTCACGGCGGACAGCGTGCCATCCACCGTTCACGTGGACGCAACTGACCCGCCGACGGGCGACGCGAAGGTGACGCAGGGTCCGCCGGGTACGGTCCGCTGTGGAGACTCTTGCGTCGAGTTGCGTCGATTCGCTAGCGTACCGGTGCGGTCACCGGCTGAGTGGGGCGTTCGGCCCGTCTTCGGGTGATGAGGTCAGGTGTTCCGGCCGACCGGTCCGCACCCCTCGATTGCGCGAGCCACGCGCACTCGTCGCTGGCCGGCCCCCACGGTCATTGCCGAGACCTTGGGGGCCGATCGCGGGCCCGCCGACCTCGCCACCACAGTGGACCCCCTCCACCGGTCGGCCGGCGTGCCGCCGCGGCGCTCAGCGGCGCCGGTGGGCGAAGAGCGCCTGATATCCCGAGCCGTTGCGGAACCAGGCCAGCCCGGTCGGGCCGGCCGCGTACAGCGCCGTGGCGTAGGCGTCCGCCACCGCCAGGTCGGGCCCGACGACGGTGGCGGCGACCAGGTGGCCGGTGGGTTCGCCGGTGTGCGGGTCGACCACGTGGTCGCGGCGGCCGGTCACCCCGGAGGTGCCCACCGCGCCGGCGGTCATCTCCAGCACCAGCGGTGCGCGGCGTCCGTCGGTCGGGTGGTGCACCGCGACCCGCCACGGCCGGCCGTGCGCGGCGTGACCGCGGACGGTGAGGTCCGCGCCGGAGAGCACGGCGTAGTCGTGGATGCCGGCGGCGCGCAGCCGGGCCGCCGCCCGCTCCACCGCCCAGCCGTTGAGCAGGCCGCCGGGGTCGAAACCGCCGGGTACGGCCCAGGCGTCGAACCAGCCGTCGGTCGCGGCGCGCATCGCCGCGCAGCGATCCACCAGGTCGGCCAGGGGCGGGTATGACTCGGGCGCGATCTCGCCCCGGCGCAGCCGGGAGACCAGGCTGTCCGGCCGGGCCGGGCCGTAGGTGAGGTCGATGGCGCGCAGTTCGGCGACGGCGTCGCGCAGCGCGTCGCCGACGGCCCGGCGGCCGACGTGCTCGGGGGCGTTGAGCAGGAGCGAGTACTCCGCCGTGCTGGTCCGCACGGTGTGCCGGACGGCGATCCGGTCGACGGGGGCCTCGCCGGAGCGGTCGAGCCGGTGGCTGCTGGTCCCGAGCCGCAGGTCCGGCCGGCGCCGGCTGAACGCCGTCTGGTCAACCCAGCGGGTGCGGGGCTGCTCGTTCGTCCGGGCTGGTCTGGTCTGCTGGTCGATCCGCATGACACCTGCTCCTTCGCCGACGGCGCCGCAGCGCTGCGGCGGATCCCGTCACGGGCCCCGTGACCCGTTCGTCATCGACCATAGGCAGCGGAGATGACTGCCCCATGAATGTCACCTGGGAGCCTCCTGAGCATCCGCTTATCCCAAATGTTGGAAGACGCGTACCGGGAAGCGGGACGCCGACGTACCGTGCACGAGAACGACGAGGTGAGGAGCGCCAGGTGGCACGGATCGCGGTGGTGGCCGGGGACGGGATCGGACCGGAAGTGGTCGAGCAGGCCCTCAAGGTCCTCGACGCCGTGCAACCCGGGATCGAGGCCACCCGCTACGACCTCGGCGCGGCGCGGTACCACCGTACCGGCGAGGTGCTGCCCGACGCGGTGCTGACCGAGCTGGCCGGCCACGACGCCATCCTGCTCGGCGCGGTCGGCGACCCCTCCGTCCCGCCGGGCGTGCTGGAGCGGGGGCTGCTGCTCAAACTCCGCTTCGCCTTCGACCAGTACGTCAACCTGCGCCCGTCCCGGCTGTGGCCGGGCGTGCCCGGCCCACTGGCCACCGTCAAGCCGGGCGAGGTCGACCTGGTGGTCGTCCGGGAGGGCACCGAGGGCCTCTACGCGGGCGCCGGCGGCGCGCTGCACCGGGACACCCCGGCCGAGGTGGCCACCGAGGAGAGTCTGAACACCCGGCACGGGGTCGAGCGGGTGATTCGGGACGCCTTCGCCCGGGCCGCCCGCCGGGAGCGTCGCAAGGTCACCCTGGTGCACAAGACCAACGTGCTGACCCACGCCGGCTCGCTGTGGGCGCGCGCCTTCGCGGCCGTGGCCGCCGAGCACCCCGACGTGACCACCGAGTACCAGCACGTCGACGCCGCGGCGATGTTCCTGGTCACCCAGCCCCAGCGGTACGACGTGGTGGTCACCGACAACCTCTTCGGCGACATCCTCACCGACATCGCCGCCGCGGTCACCGGCGGCATCGGGCTCGCCGCCAGCGGCAGCATCAACCCCGGCGGGACGTACCCGTCGATGTTCGAGCCGGTTCACGGCTCGGCGCCGGACATCGCCGGCAAGGGCCTCGCCGACCCGGTGGCCGCGGTGCTCTCCGGCGCGCTCCTGCTCGACCAGCTCGGCCACGCCGACGCCGCCGCGCGGGTGACCGCCGCGGTCGCCACCGAGCTGGCCAGCCGCACCCCGGGCGCACCGCTGCGCACCGAGGAGGTCGGCGACCGGCTCGCCGGCCACGCCGTGGCCTGACCGGCCACCGCCCGTTCCACCGGTCCGGTCCCGGGTCCGCCAGTCCTCGGGGCCGGGCCGGGCCGCGTCCGTCCGGCCGTCGTCGGCGGCTCCGACGCTGCCGCGACGCCCATCCGGATCGTTCGATCTGCGGGGGCGGAGCTATCCGCTGAACGACCGTTCGGACGCCTCACCCGTTCGGCCCACCACCGCGCCCCGCCCGGCCCCCGCCCGGCCGAAGAGCCGACCCGCCGCCGCGACGACGCGCCCGGCATCCACCGCGCCGCCGAACCGCCGCCGCCCCACCCGAATTGACCGCCCCGGCAGCCGATAGCTGCCCGCCCCGCCGCGTCACACCATCAACCCAGTGACGCGCCCGGGCGGCGGCGGCCCCCGCCATCCCGGGCGCTCGACCGCCCACAGGGAGGCGACCGTGACCTACACCGTAGATGCCGCCAACGCCCCGCACAGCCACGAACTGATCATCGGCTTCGTGCGGTACCTCGCCGGCCTCGGCCGCGCGGAATCAACCCGAGACACGTACGCCGACGAACTGTGCCGCCTCGACCGGCAGCTACCCGAAGGGCTGCTCTACGCCTGCGTCGACGAGCTGGTCGACGGCATCCACACCGGCCGCCGCTCCGCCGCCCACATCGCGAAGATCACCGCTGCCGTGACCGGCTTCTTCGGCTGGGCAACCCGGCCGGCCGACCCGCGCCTCGACTTCAACCCGGCTGCGGACCTGCCCCGCGCCACCGTGAAGCCGCGCCGGCCCCGGCCCATCACCACTGACGAGCTGGCCGACATCCTGCGGCGGGCGCGGGAGCCCATGCGCACGTGGTACCTGCTCGCCGCCGGCAACGGGCTGCGCTGCATCGAGATCTCCCGCCTCGACCGGGCCGACCTCACCGAAGAAGCGACGTGGATCCACGGCAAGGGCGGCAAGGAGCGCATCGTCCCAACCCACCCGGCCGTCTGGGCGGCCGTGAAGGACCTGCCGTCCGGGCCGATCGCCCGGACCCGGGCCGGCGCCCACGCCGACCGCGTCCAGGTCCAAGAGCGCGCCAACTACCACCTCCAGACGACGCTCGGCCACAAGACGGTGTCGATGCACCGGCTGCGGCACTGGCACGGCACGTACGTACATCAGGCGGCCGGTGGCGACATCCGCGTGACGCAGGAGCTGCTTGGCCACGCCAACCCGAACACCACCTCTACGTACGTGGCGACGATCGGCGGCGCGAAGGCAGCCGCGGTGCACGCCCTGCCGCTGCCGATCTGAGGACACGAATAGGACGGGCCTGGCCGGACTGGAGTCCACCCACCGGCCAGGCCCTTGACCGACTGCAAAGGAGTCGACCCATGCTCAACCCTACGACCCTCGCGCGGGCCAGCTCGGCGGCAGTTGTCGCCGGCGTGGCCGCCGTCGCGTCCTACTCCCACATGCGGGACCTGGCCGCCGGGCACGGCCAGGGCGTGCTGCTGGCCAACCTGCTGCCCCTGTCCGTGGACGGGATGCTGATCGTGGCCAGCGTGGTCATGGCCGATGACCGCGTGGCCGGACGGCGGCCAAGGCTGTCCGCCGGGGTGTCGTTCGTGGTCGGGGTCGCGGCGAGCATCGCGGCCAACGTGCTGGCCGCGCCGCCGTCCACCGTGGCCAGGGTCATTTCCGCCTGGCCAGCCCTGGCCCTACTGCTGGTCGTTGAGATGCTGGCCAGAGGGCCACGGTCCGCTCCGGACGTTGCCGAGCCGGCGTCGCAGTGCGAGCCAGCCGGGCGGCCGGGGATCGCGCCGGAGACGGCGGTGAGGATCGCCGCGGCGGTGGCCACCCGCCCCGACGCGGACAGGGATGAGGTCGCGGCCATGGCCGGCGTGTCCACGCGGACAGTGCGCCGGTACCTGGCCGGCCAGCCTGCCTGACCGCCGGACAACCACAGCGCCCCCGGACCGCGTGCTGGTCTGGGGGCGCTGTCGTGCTCGGGCTACCGGACGCGGCGGGGCCGGCGTACCTTCGGCGCGGTCACCTCCGGCGGAACGACGTGCTGCTGCGCCGGGTTGACGCGCACCGCATCGTTGACCGTCTCGACCCGGGGCCGCCGATCGGCCGGCAGATGCCCGCGGTCCGCCACGACCACCACGTGCGCCCGGCCCTGCTCCATCAACTCCCGTGCGTCCGGCCAGGTGCGCACGATGCCGGCGAACACGTACCCGCAGGCCTCGACCCTCTCCAGGCAGGGCGCGGCGACGGCGGCGAACTCGGCCGGGTCGGTGGTGGTGGCGGGGACGAAGACGACGGCGTGGTCACGGGTGGCGCGGTGTGGCATCAGGGGTGGCTCCTCTTTTACCGGCGAGCCCCGATAGAACACCCGTCCGACCGGCTGGCGGAAGACCCAAGATCAGGGGGGGCGAGCACGGCCGGTGATCACTGGGCGGGAGCAAGTTGCATGTGGTAACACGCCACAGACCGTGAGGCGTGGGAGCGCTAGCGGCGAGATTCGATCACAGCCGGTCTATGGCCTGTCCGGACATGTTCGCCACGCAGCGCAGCCGGCCGCCGCCCGTTCTCACCGATGCCGCTACGAATCGCGTTCCCCGCGTTCCTCCACGTACACCCCCGCACCGGGCACACCGTACGTCAGCCCGCGCTCCCGCAGGATGATGTGCGCCTTCTGAATCGTCGGCACCGACACCGAGTACAGGATGGCCAGCTCACGCATGCTCGGCAGGGCCGTGTGCGGGGGGTGCTCGCCGGCGGCGATGCGGGCTGCGAGGTCTTCCGCAATCTGCTCGTACGTCAGCCGGCGGGCGGGCATGGATGTGGTGATCTCCGTGGGTTGGGGCCCGCAGATAACACCATGTGCGAATCGCGGCTTCAACAGACTGCTTGCCCTAGAAACCTAGGCTTTCTAGGCTGCGAAGGGTGACCCTCTGACACGGGAGAGTGATCACCCATGGTCCGGCTACTCGCCCACCTTCGCCGCCGACCCGCGCCGCGCATCGACGCCACCGGCCCCGCCATCCAGCGCGCCGAACAGGAGAAGGCCAAGTCGCTGCTGCTCGCCCAGGCCCGCCGCCGCCAGGCCCAGCACCTGCACGACGGGCCGATCTTCGGCGTGCAGTCGTGACCGGCATGTACGACGGGGTGGAGGTGCGGGTGCCGCTGCGGTGCCTCGGCTGCGCCGACACCATCCTCCGGCTGCCGCACATGTGCGCCGGCCAGCGGGAGCTCGTGCCGTACGGCGGCCTCTGCGAGTGCCCACGGTCCGGCTGCGGGCCGACAGCGGCACCGGCGACCAAGCGGCGGGGCGGCACGTTGACCCCGGCCAGTACGGTGCCGGCATGACGCCCCGCTGGAACTTCCGCCTCGGCCCGATCCAGTTCACTGGCGCGTTCGGGGCGCTGTCGTGGGGGATCGTCGCCGTCGTCGTCCTGATCTGCTGCTGCGCCGGCATCATCGGCACGGTCCAGGGTTGACCGACTGACCGCCCGGACAGCACGAAGCGGCCCCGCCCCCGGTGAGGGGAGCGGGGCCGCTTGCATGCTGGTCGGTGCCCGACCGGGACGTCACCGGCGGCACCGCGACGACGATCCTACTCGGACCGGACGACACCCGCCGGCTCGGCCGCCAGCCACGGCACATACCGCCGCAGCCAGCCGTCCACACCCGGGATCGCCAGCACCCGCGTCACCGCGCCGATGACGGCCAGGGCCTGCGCCCCGTACGCCGTCTCGGACAGCCCGGTCTCGGCGAGGATCTGCGGGGCGATGACGAGCGCGGCCACCAGCGCGGCGGCGACGGTCCGGGCGGTCGCCCGCCACGGGTGACGGGTCTGCGTGGGCTGCATCGGTGAGCCTCCTCAGACTCTCGGGGGCCAGATCCAGCGGCCCTGCTGGTCGGGCTCGCCCTCGGTGCGGGACGTCGCCCAGTAGGTGTCGGTGCCGTCCAGGAAGACCTGAAGGTTGACGGCGTCGCCACCGAAGTTGCGGACCACCAGAGCCGGGTACGTCTGGCCCGGGGCGACGAAGTTGTGCCGGCTCCGCTGGACCTCGTCGGTGCCGTTGAGTCGGTCGCCGATGATGATCGAGACGTCCTGCTCGGTGAGGGTGTAGTGGACGAAGCGGCCGATGGTGGGCGTCATGCTGTTCCTCCGTGGGATCGGATGTGGTCTTCCAGGCGGGTCTCCACGCGGCCGATCGCATCCCGCAGCGACGACCCCGAGTTCGGCTTGAGTTCCTTCTCGATCAGGCTGAGCCGCTCCGGCACGCCCGGTACGGCGTCGCGGCCGGGCCGGGCCGGCGCCCCATACCAGTCCTCGCGGAACTCATCGTTCTGCCGCGCGAGCTTCCGCAGCGGCCGACCGATCATCCCGGCGAGGACCAGCGCCGAGACGACCACGCCGAGGATGACGCTGGCGGCAACCCAGCTCTGCAGGTGGCTCACCGGGCTGGCCCGTCGGCGGCGCGGCGCACGATCGCGTCGGCCAGCCGGTCGTAGTCGATGACCACCGGCGGGCGGGCGGCGAGCGCGGCCAGCTTGTCGTCGACCGCCTTCTGCCAGGGCTCGTCGCGCTGCCGCCACCGCACGGCCTCGATGCCGCGCTTGCCGTCGGCCATGGTCGGCATCCCGGACCGCCAGCGGGTGACCGTCTCGTGCAGCTCGTCGAGCTTCGCGCGGTCTTCGGGCAGCATGTCGTCCTCCAAGAGTCCCCAGGGGCGTCGGTCCTGCTCCGCCGTCCGGGTCTGCCGGATCGAGCCGTGCAGGTGCTTGTCGTGCGGGTTGGGCCCGATGTACGGGCGGCGCCGCCATCCGTCGTCGGCGTCGGCGATCTGCCGGTTGAAGATCCAGTAGTGGGCGGACGGGTGCCGCTCGAACGCGGCGATGATCGCGGCGACGTCGACGCCGTCCTTGTCGACGTCGATCGCGTCGACGGAGCCCCGAGAGTTGGGGTTGTGGTCGCTGCGGCTGGCCTGGTGGGCGGCGTCGCCGATCCACCCGTCCGACGTACGGTCCCGGCCCGGCCAGCGGGTGTCGATCTCGGCCCGAAGCACGTCCAGAGCGGGCGCCAGGTAGTAGGCCATCAGGATCCGATCCGGTAGACGGCCAGCGTGGAGACGCCCAACGTCGTCGCCGTCGCGCAATAGATCTCGACCTTGATGATCGTGCCCGCAGCCATCCGACGCGTGCCAGCCGTACCGAACCCGGACTCGGTGAATCCGCCGAACGGGATGCGGAACGGCCGGCCGTCGAGGAAGGCCTGCGCAAACGCCCTCCCCGTCTGGCCATTGGTCACCGTGCCCTGCACGGTCGCCGCGTAGACACCGGCGGTCGGCACCGTCCACTCGAACGCGCTGGGCTTGCCGAACCCACCGACGTTCGAGCTCGCGGCCTGCCAGCGCATCGCGACCAGCGTCGTCGCGGCGATCGCCTGCGGCGTGACTTCCGATGTGGCCTCGAACCCGACCATCGTCCCGAGCGCCGCCGCGTCGACGCGCTGCAGCTGCGTCTCGGCAGCATTGGCGAGGTCCTTCGTCGCGCGGGCGATGTCCGGCGGGTCGTCGGGCACCAGATACGGCAACCCGTAGATAGACGTCGAGCCCGGCATATCAGTCCTCCTTGCGCTGCGCAGCTACCATCGTCCCGACACAGATCGGGAGGCGACGATGCAACGACGAGTGATCGGCATGGGCGTGCTGGCGGCGGTGCTCACCGCGGCCGCGGTCCTCGCGTGGGTCGACGTCCTCACCGACGACCGCCGCGCCCCGGTGGCCGCCGCCGTAGCGCAGGTGCGATACGCGCCGCCGAAGGTGGAGGTCGCCGACGACGTGACCGACATCGACCCGGCCGAGGTCGCCGCCGTCGTCGACCAGGCCGTCAACGACCCGCGCGGCTGGCGCACCAACATGGACGGATTCACGGTGCGGATCGTCCAGCCCGGCTACCGAGGCGTAAACGGCATCGGCCAGCTCGTCGGCGCGGCGTGGGCCGACGAGCAGCTGGCCGTCGTCACCGCCGACGCGTGGATGCGCGTAGGACCGCGGTTCGCCGCAGTGGGCGGCACCCTCGACATGCAGCGCGCCCACATCGTGCTGCACGAGCTCGGGCACCTGATCGGCCACGACCACGAGTCGTGCCCCGCGCCGGGCCAGCCTGCCCCGCTCATGCGTACCGCCACGTACGCCCTCGACGGGTGCACCCTCAACATCTGGCCCAACCCCTGACCTGGTCACAGCGGCATCACCACGAGGACCCGGTCGGAGAAGTCGGCGGTGACGCCCAACTGAGCGCCGTACTTCATCGTGAAGGTGGTAGCGCCGGCGACCAGGCCGGAGAGGTAAAACGTTGCCCCGAACTGGTCGACCCGGTAGGTGCTCGGTGCGCCCGTGTTCGACGCCATGTTGATGGACCGCTGCGGGGATGTCGCCAGCGTGTTGGCGCCCGCAGCCACAAACGACGCCTTGCATCCGCCGAGGGCCGCGGCGGTGGCGTAGCCCATCTGCGAGCTGATGATGACCAGGCACTTGCCGGATCGGCCGATGGTGACGGTGACCTCGGGGCCTACGGTCGCCAGGTCGCCGTAGACCGCCGACGCGGTGCTCTCCTGAGTGCTGATGACTGCCGCGCGGATCGGATTGCTGACGGCGTCCAGGGCGCTCGCCGCGGCCGGGGTGCCGGGGATGGTGAGCCGGCCGAGGATGCACCACGACCCGGCGGCCTGCCCGGTCGCCAGGATCCCCACCACATCGCCGGGGGCGAGCAGCACCGCCTCGTTCGTGTTCAGGATCGGCAGGTTGTCGACCAGCACCCCGTCGACATCGACAGTGTTCTCCGCCGTTAACGGGTTCCATGCGCGGATGATGCCCTGCCGGTAGCGGAGACCGGCCGCGGGCTGCTGGGCGAGTATCGGTGTCAGGTCATCCGTGGCGTACGACATCTCACAGCCCCCCGAGCAGCACGGTCGTCTGTTCCCGCGTCGACCCCGACAGCGGGGTCTCCACAACCAACGGCACCGTCAACCGGTCGAGGACGTGCACCTCGGACCGGCCCGGGTACGTGACCCGAATCGGGTCGTACGGCTCCAGGGCCGCGTTCGGCACCGCCGCGAAGTCCACCGCGTACGGCAGGCCCAGCTGCCGGGCCAGCAGCGACGCCGCAGCGCTGCGCGCCTGGTCCGGGCTGGTGATGAACGGGCTAGAGAAGTAGCGCGGAACCTTGCCGAACGAGCCGTGCCAGTAGGTCGGCGACAGCGGGTTGGCGTCGACGACCACCGCCCGGGCCGGGCTGGTCGTGTCCGCGCCCTCACCGGTCGCGACCACGCCGTTGTAGACGCCCTGCCGGGTCAGCCGCCGGCCGACCTGCAGCAGCACCCCATCCCGCCCGTGGTTGACCTCCCACACCGGGCTGGTCGGCGACGGTGGGGTGCGGACCACCAGAATGCCCCGGTGGTCCCACCACCAGATTTTGCCGACGCTGGTGACAAGCTCGTCGAGGACGGCGTACCGGTCCTCCTCCGCGATGATCTGCCGGCCGATCGGCTGCCCGCTGGTCGCGTCGTCCCACTCGATCGTCGCCCACGGGTAGATCTCCCTGACCAGCGCCGACATGACCGCCCCGTACGTCGTCGACGCGGTGAAGGCCCGGGGCCTGGCAAGCCGGCCGTCGACGATGCCCGACATGCGGTCCTGGCCGGAGACGCGGATCGGCCCGTCCGGGGCCTGGTCCTGCTCGTCGGTGTCGATGCGGAAGTAGCCGAGGCTCACCCACTCGGTGACGCCGTTGCCGTAGCGGACCCCCCGCCGCACGAACACCTCATTGCCGTACGGGGCGAGCAGGTCGCCCGCCCGGGTCGGCCACATGCCCTTACCTTCGGTCGCCATCTCCAGCGTCGACCGGACCTGCTGCCCGCCGTCGACCTGGACATCCCCGCCCTCGATGCCGATGACCGTCCCCGACGGCTGCACACCGGTCTGCCCGGGGGCGACGACGCGGGCCTCGCACACCGCCCGGTGGGAGCCGCGCACGGCGCGGAGAAACTGGTTGCTGACTGGTCTCACGGCACGATCACATCCGTCGGGTCGCCGATGAGCTCCATCAGGCTCAAGCAGGTGTCGTGCGCGGCCAGGACCGCGGCGCAGGTCGGGTAGGTGGTGAGCACCGTCTGGCAGGTGACGGTCGCCCCCACGACGTCCGGGCCCGGCGCGGCGATCTCCGTACACGGCAGCTCGAACACCCGCCGGGTCGACCGGCGGCCGGTACGCCGCTGCGTGGTGTCACCGATGACCACATACCCGCCGGGCACGCCGACACCAGCCGGCACATGCACGAGCATCGGATCGCCGGACGCGAGGACCAGGTCCAGCTCTCTGGCATCGCCGAGCGTCTCGGTGAGGACCTCAAGGGTCCACCGGCGGGAACCGCGCACGTCGTTGACGGCCACCGGGAAGCTGCGGCCGATCACGTCGAATACCCCGGCGCGGGAGGGCCGCTCCACATCCGAGTAGTCGAGGACCGTCACCTTGCGGTTCAAGAACGGCCGGCTGACCGACTTCAGCCACACCCCGCCGATGGCCGGGGTGATCGACCCGGAGAACACCGGGCTCCCCCCAATCACGACGAAGTACGCCTCATCGACACGCATCGTGTTGGTGGTGGGAGGGGTGCCGCTCATCGACGCGGCCACGAAGGTCGCCTGCGTCGCCCCTACCGGGGCCTCGCCGGTGACCTCGAAGTACGTCCACGCCCCCGCCGACATGGACACGGTCGAGCCGAGCGTCTGGGACAGGATCGCGCCTCCAGCGTCCCGCCAGATGATGCTGATGCCGGCGGTGCGGGCGACCGTCGACCGCAGCCAGTCCGATGCGATGTAGAAGTTGCCGGCGGTGACCGGGAGGTTCACCGTCCGGGCCTGCACGGCGGCGGTGACGCCATCGGGGGTGAGGAGCAGCGACGCGGCGCCCTCGTGTGGCGTCGTCGTCGACTGGGCAACCGTGCCGCCGTTGCCCGTCCACCCGGAGGTGTCCGTCTCGATGTACGGGTTGGCGTTCTTCGCCGGCCCGATTTCCCAGCCCAGCGGCGAGATGAACGCCCGCACCCGGTAGTAGTTGGCGACGTCGGGGGCGAACTCGTAGTCGCTTACCGACACCCAGCCGCCGGCGGTCACGGGCACCGCCGAGCCGCCCCGCACGGTCGTCCACCGCAGCTGATCGGTGGACCGCTCCACCAGCGCGTACGCAGCCGACGACGGGATCTGCACCGACACCCGCACCCGCGACAGGATGGGGTCATAGGACAAGCCCGCGGGGGCTGGCCCGGAACCGCTACCAGCGGGGATCGGCACCGTGCACCTCCGTCACCTGGTCAGGATCGCCGTGGCGATGTGGTCGGCGATCAGGCCCTGCCCCTTGTCGCTGTTGTGCGCCTCGTCGATGTAGAGGCCCAGGGCGGTCGCCTCCGCGGTGCCCTGGTCGGGAATCCGCGACCGCAGATCCAGGGTGGCGACGTCCGCGTCGGCGGCGGCAATCGCGTCCATCTGCGCCAGGTAGCTCGACCATGTCGCCTCGGTGGCGGTGCCCCGCTTCGGCATCTTCAGCAGCAGGATCGACCCGGACCAGCCGGCGGTGCGGACGTTCGCGATCAGCGTCTCCAGGGCGGTCTTGAACGCCGCCGGGGTGGTGCCGCCGGTGGCGTCGTTCGCCCCCCACGCCATCACCAGCAGGCCCGAACCCGGCACCGCCCCCAGCGCGCTGTGCCACAACGCCGAGCCGGTGAACGTGGCCAGGGTCGCCCCCGAGCGGGACGCGTCGATCACCCTGACGCCGGCGGACTCGTCGCCGTTGTACGTGACCAGGCCCTCCAGCAGCACGTTGCCCGGCGACGCGGTGGTCGTCGAGGAACGCTGCACCAGCACCGTGTGAGCCCCGGCGGTCAGGGCGCCGGAGTCCCACAACAGCACACCGCTGGACGTGGACCCGGCAACCCCGTCAACCACCACCTCAGCGGCCCCGTTGAGGCGCACCCCGTACTTGCCGACCGCAGCGCCCTTGGTGCCGTACACCCTGGCCCTGGTCCCGGTGAACGTGAACGTCACCGACTCGCCGGCCGGGATCACCGCCGACCGCAGACCCAGCCCATGATCCGACTGGGTCACCCCAGCCGTCGCCGTGCGCGGGTAGTCGGCGGGGATCGGCGACACCCGCGGCGACGCGCAGATGTACGGGAACGTCGCGCCCGTCACCCCGACAGGCTGGAACCGGGACCGCAACTCGGACTGGAGCACCTGCAACCAGCGCCGCGTCACGGACGTCGCGCCGTACCCCTCGGAGATCGAATCGCCGAACACGACGACGGAGGCGATCGACCCGTACCGGCCGCCGAGGGTCGCGAACCACTTCCGCAGCGCCGGGTTGTGCCCCGCCGTGGCTGAGAGGCTGTCGAGCCGGCCGTTGTTGTCCGCGTCGATGGGGAACGCCGGCCCGCCACCGACACGCACCCACAGCCGGTCCACGGCGCTGTCGGGGAACCAGAACACGGGAAGCTGCCCATACGCGTCGAGGGTCACCGTCGACCCGCCGATCGCGGCACCCGGAGCCGTCGACCCGTCGTAGGCGCGGATGTCCGCCAACACCGTGCCGGCCGCGTCGGAGTACACCACGGCGTTCCTGCTCGCCGCCGGCGCACCCGAGGGCAAGTACGCATACCGGGACCCTGCATCCGGGCCGAGCAGACGCGCCACGACTACCTCCCCGCCCCGGCGCCAACGCGCCGCTTCAACCCGCGGTTGTGCTCACGCAGGTTGATCTGCACCACCTGCTGGATGCCGTGCCCCAGATCCAGGGTCAGGTTCAGCACCTCGGGGCCGGCGGCCACCGCCTGGCCGCGGCCGCCCCACGCCACCTCACCGCCCAGCCAGTCCCGCACCACCGTCTCCGCGATAGACCGCGACCGGCCCAGGTCACCCCGACGCGGAATGAACGCCTCACCGCCGGTCTCCCGCTCCCCGTACAGCACCGTCGGGCTGGACGTGAAATGGGCCGCGAGCATGCCGCCCCTGGCCATGTGGTGGTCGATGCCACCCCACCGGCGCACCTGGGTACCGACACCCGGAATGCGGTGGTCGCCCTTGGTGGTCACCTGCACGGTGACGTTGGCGACCGTCCCGTCAGCCTTGCGAACCTGCTTCATGAACGTCTCAAGCTTGGTGGTCGCCGGCCCGGTGTTGACGTTGATGTTCGTGTTGACGTTCTTCGGCGTCTTCAGCAGCTGGGCGGCCAGCTCCGCCGCCTTCGTCTTGGAGAAGCCGGCCTTCTCCGCCATCGCAATCAGCTTCGCCCGGTTCGTCGAGTACGCGGCGGCGGCCTTACCGGCGCTGATCCCCGACTTGTCGCCAGCCTCAGTCTCCGTGTTGAACGCGTCGGCAAGGTTGAGCAGCGACGTCATGTTCGCGTCTGCCCGCTCCTTGTTGCTCATCTTCGCCTTGGCGTTCTCCTTGATCGCATCGGTGGCGTTCCGCACGGCATCCCGCGACGCGATCTGCGCCCGGGCAAGGGAGATGTTCGAGTTGACAAACTCGTCGGCCTTCTGGCGCACGTTCGTGATCCCCGCCGCCGCGCCGTTGGCGTCGCCAGCCAGGGCCTGGAAGCCACCAGACAGGTTGAACGCGCTGGTCTTCGCCCCGTCCTGACTGTTCTCCAGCTCCTTCAGCTTGCCGGACAGCCCAGGCACAAACCGGGCCACCTTCTCGAACGCCTCGGTGAGCAGATTCAGCATGAAAAACACGCCACGGACGCCTACCTCGAGGATCAGGAACACGCCCTTCAGCGCCAACCCCATCGCCGCACCGTTGTCCGACAGCATCCGGAAGCCGTCACCGACGGCCGCGAGCAGCCGCTGGATGCCCTCGCCGACCACCGAGATGACCGGGCCAGCCTTGGTCACCGCCGCGGCGATCCCGGACAGCGCGGCCTGGGCGCCGCGGCCGATCCGATCGGTCAGCGGACCGAGCCAGGTGGCGCTCACGTCGAAGATCCGGCGCAGGCTGGGCAGCATCCCAGCGAACAGACCCTTGGCCCGCTTCACCGCGTCGAGGGTGGCCGGCACGAACCGGCCGGCAGCGGTTTGCAGCTGCGTGCCGACGGTCTCCTTCAGGTCGTCGAAAGCACCTGCCACCCGCGCGTCCTGCGACGCGATCAGCACACCACCGACCACGCCACCGAGCCCGGCGCCACCGACGATCGCACCCGCTACCGCCGGTCCGGCGGCCACCGCCGCACTGACCAGCACCGCCGACATCGCCAACGCCACCTGCGGGCCCGCCGACGACACCGCCTTCGACAGGCCACCGCCGACCGAGCCCCCCAGCTCGGCCAGCTTCCCGAGCCCGGAGCCGATGCCGCGCACGAACTTCTTCCCCGCGCTGTCGCCGGAGCTGGCCCACCGGTGGGCGGCACCGCCCACCTTGGAGAAGCCACGACCCCACTGGGCGAAGCCCTTGTTGAGCTGCGCGGTGACCTTGTTGCCCTGGTCGCCGACCCGCTTGATGTTCCGCTCGGTCGACTTGACGCCCGGACTGGTCTTGTCACGTAGAAGGATGTCGACTTCGACGTCCCTGTCAGCCACGGCGGATCACCCCCAACGCCTCGTCGACGGCCTCGACTGCGGCGGCCCGCCACTGGTCGACCTCGGTGGACGGCTCCGAGAAGAACCCGGGCGTCACCTGCTGGAAATGCCAGTCGGCGTCACCGCGGCGACCCCACGACGGGGCGGCCACCCTGCCCTGGTCGATGCGCCGCAGGTCAACCTTCGGCCGCTTGTCCGGGAATCCCTTACGGCGGCCCTTCAGCTTCACGCCGGCGGCCCGGCCCTGCAGTTTCACGGCGGCGGTGATGGACAGCTTCGACACCCACTTGCCGAACCCGCCGCTGCTGGGCAGCGTGGCCAGGGCCCTTTTACGGATCAGCTTGCGGACCTCAGGCACCGGCTTGCGGACCGCCTTCGCCAGCGCGTTCGTAACCTCCTTGCGGCGGTCGAACGTCCGGAGGTCACGGATCAGCTCGTCGAGCGAACCCACCCCGATCACCCCCTCGCCGCGCGGCGTCGGGCCGCGTGCTCTTCCTCGATGAAGTCGACGAGGGTGGCAACGTCCCTCGGGTGCCAGTTCTCCAGGCCGGCCGGCCCCGTCAGCGGCTGGCCCGTGCGCCACGCGAGCGCGACGAGGTCGTGTCGGACGGAGCCGGCTGGCCAGGGTCCAGGCCGTCACCCGGCTCGTCCGGCTCCGGCTTGTCGACGACCTCGATGCACTGCGCGTCGAAGTCCGGCCACGACAGCCCGGTCATGCCCCGCCGTGTCATGGCGGACCAGGCCAGCCACCGGTAGCCGAGGTGCACCCGGCTGTGGATGTCGTCGAAGGGGCAGCCAAATTCCTGCACCTCCCACTTCGCCACGTCACGCTGGTCGGCGACCACCTCGTGGGTGGTGCCGTCCTCCATCTCGACCTGGAATTCGAGCAGCAGCGTCGCCATCAGGCGCTGGTCCCGAACACGGGCTGCCCGATGACCGGCAGCGACAAATCCTGGGTGAGCCAGTTGCCCTGCTCCCCGCCGAACTCCGGCATCAGCGCCACGATCGTGAAGGTGGCGGTCGCCTGCGCGGTGCCGACCTTCGGCTGCAGGATCACTTCCAGCTCGCCGCCGTTCGCGTCGCGCAGCGCCTTCGCCAGGCCGCCCGTGACGTTGATCTGGAGACCGGCCAGTTCGAACGTCCAGACCGGGGAGTCGACGTCCTGAAGCACGCCGTCCGGGACGAGGGTCCGCAGGGTCTGAACCGGCTGGTCGGGCACCAGCCGGGCCTTGGTGACCTGGTTGGCGTACTGGATTGTCGCGATCGTGACAAGCGCGTTCTTGTAGACGTGGGCGCCCACTGCGGCCGGCATGGTCATTCACTCCTCATGGTGATCTGGAGGCCGTGCAGGTCTCCGGCGCCCGTGTCGAACTTCACCGGCGCGATGGTGTCGACGAACCCCACATCCAGGAGCCCGTCAACAAGCTGTTCGTGGTGGGCGTCGATCCACTCCGACGCGGCGACCTCACCACCCGGTAGCACGATGAGGATCCGCCAGGTGACGGTGAACGACCGCCCCGCCGCTCGGTCGAGCGAGGACAGCAGCGGCCACCCGTCGCCCGGCTTCGTCGCCTTCGGCCGGTACGCGTAACCCTTTACACCCTCGACGGTGGTGAGGGCATTGGCGATCGTGGTCCGGTCCCCGACAAGACTCATCCGAACACCACCGGCCGATATGGCGCCTCCAGCCGGCGGACCTCCGGGTCGGAGCCGGGCAGCACGGTCGACCCCACCTCAGCGTCGCCCTGAAGCACCGCGAGGGGCATCTTCCGCATCTCCAAGTTCCGCGCCACCCGCCGCTTCAACGCCTCAGCGAGATCCGGCGGGTACACCGCCCGGATGCGGCACACCGCGCGCTGCGCGGCGGCCTCCGCGTCCACCGCCGACTGAACCTCTTCCAGGGTGTGGCTGGTCGCGCCGAGGTACTCGACGACGTCGGCGGCGTCCGGCATCCCTGACCCGGGGGTCACCGCCAGGGCGTGCGCGGCGAAGTCGGCGACGTCGCCGGCGCCGGTGACCCGGGCGATGTACCGGCCAGCCGTGGCCGCGGTGTAGGCAGCCCGGTACCGGCCGGCGGCGACCGTCTCCACGGTCGGGGTGGCGGTGGTACCGGAGGGCAGGGTGACCACCACGGACGGCGTGACAGTGACGGGGACACCGTCGAGGCCGGTCACAGCCACGTCGATCAGCCACTGCCCGCCAACAGGCAGCAGCACCGACGTCGCCGAGATCGCCCGCACGCCCATGGTGGCCACCTCCCCCGGTCAGATTCCGCCGAGGACGTAGTACTTGACCTCGGTGGCAGCGCCGTCGATCGCGACCTGCACCCGCCGGTTCACGTCGCCCCACTCCACCGGCACCCGCCCGGACTTGACCTGCCCGGCCGCCAGCGAAATCGTCCGGTCGGCGACGGCCAGGTCCCCGACCGTGTTGTTGGTCGTCAGGGTGACGGTGTGCGCGCCGACGCCCGTGTTCCGCCAGAGCACGACCGAGCCGGCCGGGACGGTGTCGGCCGACGCGGTGCCGGTGCGCTCGGTGGTCGCCGTGCCCACGCTGCTGGCGACGTTGTCTGCTGCGTAGTCAGCCATCGGTCCGCCTCGCTTACGGGGTCTTGGTGACGCGGCCGAACGCGGCCGGCTTCAGCGTGTTGTAGGCGACGTAACCGCCGTAGGCCACCTGCACGCCCAGCACGGAGGGCAGCACCGCGGTCAGCAGACCGATCCGCTCCTCGTACACCTCGGTCCACCGCTTCGGCCCGAGCACCAGCGTGCCGTTCGGCATCGACGGCACCACGATCCGCGGCAGGCGCAGCAGGTCACCGACGAACGAACCGGGCGACGTGGAGCCGGGCTGCTGGTTGGACGCCAGCTGCGACTCGATCAGCGGCCCCAGCGTCGTCCACATGTCCAGGGACGCCCAGATCGTGTCCGGCAGCCGGCCCGCACCCGTGTACGAGGTGGCGGCCGCCGCGTACAGCGCCTCGATCCACTTGCTCAGCGGCTGCGCACCGGTGGCGACCGTGGAGCCCGCCGTCGCGGCCGGAACCGCTGCGGCGAACGCATCGCCGGCGGCATTCTCGGTCTGCAGCGCGTACTGCTCCTGCAAGTCGTTGAGGATCGCATCCCACGCGGCCGGCGACGTCCAGTCGATGTCCTGCCGGGACACGTCGAGGTAGCCGCCCCACGTCTCCTTCGTGAAGGACACGGAACCGATGACGAGCTTCTGCGAGCCCATGCCCGTGCTCGTCGCCTGGGTGGTCTGCTTCCCGACCGCCGAGTGCGCGGTGATGACCGGCCGCTTGAACGACTCACCCGCGAAACCGAGCGGCTTCGCCCCCAGCGAGTCGATGAACGGCCGCGCCGCGTCGACGTCGTTCATGACCTCGCCGATGATCGACACCGGCAGGACACCCGGCGTGTCCGCCGTCACCTGCGTGACACGGGCCTGCGACGGGTCGTTCGCGAGCCGGTTCGCGGCATCCCGGGCATTCGACCGGGCGACCGCGATGTCGGCGTCGGCCACGCCCGCGAAGATGACACCGGCCGACAGCAGACGCTCCCGCGCGTCCTGGTCGGACTGGCCGCCCATGTGCTGCGGCGCCGCGCGCAGCTGGTCGACGATCACCTGGCCGCGGCTGCGGTAGTTGTGGGAACGGGTGTGGGTCTGCGCGCCGAGCCCGGTCCGGCCGGTGCCCTCGCCGCCGCCGGGCTGCGCGGCCGGGGTCGGCCGCGGGTAGTTACGCGCCACCGTGTCACCCGCCGAGCGGAGCTGCTCGAACTCCTCCAGCGGCTTGATCTGCGAGTCGAGCTCGCCGATCCGGGTACGGGTGCGGCTGAGCGTCTCCTGCTCGGTCTGCGACAGGTCACGGCGGGCGCCGTCCGTGCCGCCGGTCATCGCGCCCTGGACGGTGCGCTCGATGAACGCCTCCAGGTCGTGCCGCTCGCCGTACAGCGACGTCAGGAACGGCGACCGGGACGCGGGCGTGGGGTTGTCTGGCATCGGCCCTCCCGGGCACTCGAACGGAATGTGTGATCTCCGGTCGGGTGTCTCCGGGTGGTCCGCCGGGTGGACGGGCAACCCGTCCGGCGCGGCGGCCGGCGCGGTAGACGGCGCGGCCTTCTAGCGGCCGATGATACGCCACGGCCCCCCGACGCTGGCAGCGTCAGGGGGCCGCGGGAACCACACGGCTCAGGCGGGATGCAAAGCGGCGACGGCGTTCGCCTGGGCCAGAGTGGAACACTGGGCGACAAGCACCCCGTTCCACATGACCTCGAATCGCAGCTCATTCACCATCTCGGCGGTTTTCCCCTTGGCGCCCACGGTGTCACGGACGACTGCTGCAGCCATGGCCGGTCCTCCTTACTTCGTGACGGCGAGGCCGACACGGTCGGCGAACTGGGCGACCTGCTCGGCGGTCGCGACCCCGTCGTGCTGGTTCGGGTCGACGCCGATACGCCGCTGAACCCGCTGCCACGAGCGGGGCAGCTCCATCGACGGGTCCTGAGCGCCGAACCGGTAGAGCTCCGCGTTCAGGGTGTCGACGAGGTCCTGGTCGTCGTCGGCGCCGTCGTTGATGGCGGCCAGGATCGCCTTGATGGACAGCGACGTCTCCTGCTCCGCTGCGGCGTCGGCCGCCGGCTGCGGGTCAGGGGTGGTTTCCGGCTGCGTGGTGGTTGCTGCTCTGGCCATTCGAGATAGTCCTTCCTACGGATTTCCGGGGCTCAGCTCGCGAGCGGCCCCGCCTTCACCTGCTCAAGATATGCGGCCCACTCATCCAACTCGCGCGCCGCCGACTCCCTCACCCGCTGCGGCTCGCACGACCGGATCCACTCCACTGCCGCCGACTTGAACGCCGGCGTCGACACCAACGACACCGATATCAACCGCGCCTCCAGCCGCGTCACCAGATCCTTGTACTTCGGCCCCAACTCCGGGTTGTAGTCCTGGGCGTACGTCCACGCCGACCGGATCGGATTGAACCGAATCGACATGTACCCCAGCATCGACCGGCCGTTCTCGTCCGGCTTTGCCAGCTGCGCCGCCCGCTGCGCCTTCAGGCTGTCGTCCAGCTTCCACACGCCGCGCAGCGCGTTGCCGTCGTCGTGCCACTCGTGCGCGACACCGATCGGCCACGCCTCGAACGACATCGGCGCATACATCGGCATGTCGTCGTGGAACACGTGCAGCGGCAGGCTCCGGGCGGCCTCCTTGATGCTCTTCGCCAGCGAGCCGGGGGCGAAATCCTCCATGAACATGCCGATGTCCGCGGCCTCGCCGTACGGCACCGCCACCGCCGACAGGTACTTCAGGTTGTCGGTCGTCTCCACCTCGAGCAACTGCAGTGGAGCCGTCCGCCGCTCGTCCGGCAGCCTGCTCATCACACGGCCTCTTCCTGGTTGTCGTCTTCGGCGCCGCCCGGCAGCACCTTCAGCGATGGCGGTCCCGGCGGCGCGGCCGGCTCCGGCTTCTTCAGCTCCCCGAACTCGGGTTCGGTCGGCAGGGACTGCCGAATACGCCACTCCTCGGCGGTCATCAGGCCGGCGTTCACTGCGGCCACACCCGACTGCACCTCCGTCGCGAAGTCGTCCCGGGTCAGCTGCAAACGATCAAACCGAACCGACCGGCCGTACGGCAGCCACGCCAGCGACCACACCAACTCGAGGTCGGACATCACCGGCTCCAGCGACGTCCGCAGCAACGTCAGGAACATCGGGCCGGGTGACTTGTACGTGTGGCTACTCGACTGGCCGCCGAGCCAGTACGGGTCGAGGTTGCACGCGTTCGCCACGTCCACCAGCGACAGCTTCCGCGCCTCGATCATCTGGGAGTCCACCGGCGACCACGACAGCGGTATCACCTCGGTGCCGTTCGGCAGAACCGCGGGCCGGCGGCCCGGACCCGTGAACTTCTCCTCCCACGTGTCCTTCGCGGCCTCAGCCTCCTCCGGGCTGAGCGTGTGCTGCGGCGCGATCACCGCCACCGACGGAACACCACCCCCGGTCAGGTTCTTCGACTCGGCGGCCTCCTCCAGGCCGGCCCGGTTCAACGTCTTCAGGTGCTCCTCGACGACGCCGACCCCACGCCACGGCGCGCCCTCGGCCGCACCCCGCTGGGCGTGCACCACATCGCCGCGCGGCACTTTCCGGCCGTTCAGGTAGTAGTCCACCCCGCCGTCCTCGGTCGACGCCGGATCGGCGACGTGCCACATGTGCGCCGGGAACCATCGGACGCCCCGCACCCCACCTTCCGCGTACCGCATGGTGACCATGTGCACCGCGTTGCCGTGCAGCAGATAGTCCTCGACATGCACCCGAGCGAACGTCGACCTGGCACGCAAATTCACATCCGGCAGCTGCAGCAGCGGCGGCCGCGGCTTTGTCAGCTCGTCGCCAGAAAACTGGTCGATAGCGCACTGCGAGATCAGCCCGCCGTACAACTGCAACGCCCTGCCCATACCCGGCAGCGACCGGGCGGAATTGACGTCCCACACCTGCCGGGTGAGGGTGGCCGGATCAACGACCGGCGGCCACAACTGCCCAGAGACCATGAGGGGCCCATCCTTTCGTCATCTAATTATGAACCGTCCAAGGTCAGGCGGAAGAGTCCGTGCCAGATGCACCGCACCCGCCGCCGCATAGACCGCATTCACGTGACCCTCGCCCTTGCGGCTGAACACCTTCGTGTTGCCGCGGGACAGCCACTCCGCGCCTTCCACCTGGTTGTTCAGCAGCGGATCATTCGAGTGCAGCACCTCGATCGCGTCGACCAGGTCCGCAAAGCCCATGCACACCGCGCCCGTCTCGCCCCTGATCTCCTCGACCTTCACCCCCGGCGGGGGCCACGCCGCCCGGCCCGGCTGGCCCTTCTTCGCCGGGTCCGCCAGGTCAGCGGTCAGCGCCGCCGTCGAGCTATCCGGGAACCACCCGAACGCCGCCGGCCGGGTACGCGCCAGCAGTGCCGGCAGCTCCCGCCGCACCTTCGCCGTGCAGCCCTGCCCCTCCCATGCCTTGACGAAGTCGATGGCGACCTTTCCGCTGGGAAGCACTGCGGCGGAGTACAGCACCGCGTGCCGCAGATCTGGCGCCACGTCCAGCACCATCGCGACCCGGGACCGCACCTCGTCCAGGCCGCTGCCGACGCCGCAGTCCTTCCACGCGCCGGGGTCGATCGCCGGATCGAGAAGCTTCACTCGGATGCACATGTGCTCGGTCTTGAAACCGGTCAACGCCCGACCGCCGAGCCGGACCGCACGGCGCGCGTTCGCCAGCAGCTTCGCCCCGTCCTTGCGGATGTTCATGTTCGGGTTGGCCTGCGCCAGGGCGTACACATCGGTCGGGTCCGCATCCTCCGGCGCCGACCACTCGAACAGCCCGAACTGATAGTCACCCGGGCTGTCGTCGGCGGCGAGCAGCTCGGCCACGCCGCGCTCCCCGGACTCCTGGTCCCACCACTCGATGAACTCCCGGGCCGTGTCCTGAAGGTCGTTGAGCACCACCGACTTCGCGCTGCCCGCGTTCGACAGCCCCCAAATCTGCGAGCCATCCACCGCGCTGGTCGTCGGCTCCGCCGCGTCCCACGCCTCGTAGCTGTCGTGCTGCCGCAGCTCGTCCAGGATCAGCCGATCGATCGACAGCGACCGGCCACCCTCCTCATTGCTGGCCGCGATCTTGTACCGGCACGCGTCCAGGTCGTCGACGTCCCCCGACGGCGCGTACACCAACTCCTGCTCCCCGTTGGCTTTCCGCACCCCGCCGCGCTTCGGAATGCCGGCCTTCAGCTCGGGGACGCTGCGGGCCAGCTTCACCGCCTTCAGCCACGACTCCCGGGCGTAGTCCAACTTCGTCGACGTGCCGAGCACCATCGGCAGCTTCCCGCGGAACAGCCAGAACAGGGTGAGCACCACCAGCAGGTGCGTCTTCCCGTTCTGCCTGGCAACCAGGATCAGCACGGTGGTGAACCGCGGCGACCCGTCGGGCAGCAGCTCGCCGGCGTGGATGGCCGCCCACCGCTCCCACGGGTCGAGCGGCTTCTTCAGGGCGTCCCGGGCGAAGGTGTCGACCTCGAACCCATAGCTGGTCGGCGGCGTCAGCGCGCACCCGCAGCCGCACGGTCCGGGCGGGCCGACGACCAGCGGCCGGGTCCACAGCCGCGGCACGGTGCTGCCGAGCACCACGGGGGCCGGGACCTGCGGCTCTACGGTTCCGGTCATCGATCGCCTTCCATCAAGTCGTGATCGGGGAGAGAGAAAGGACACGTACCCCGGGGTGTCCGGCCATGATCGCCTGGCCAAAACGGGGGGTCACCATCGGGTTTTGCTCCTGCCTTGCGGGTCGGGTGCCTTGGTCGGGTCTCCGATGGCCAGGTTGCAGGGTTGGCATGCGGCCACGATGTAGCGGGGGTCATCGCCTGTGACGCTGCGTCCGAGGGTGTGGTGTGCCACGTCCTGCTGGTTGGTGCAGGTATGTGGCTTGACCCCTGGCTTGGCGCACCATCCGTCGCGGTGGGCTCTGCATCCCTTGCCGTAGTCACGGGCGAGGACGTCGGCTCGGGTGCGCCTCCACCTGCGGGTGCTGCCTCCTGCCCATGTCTTACTCATGACTGCGTCCCACTGCGTCCCACTGCGTCCCGGCCGCACTGCCGTTTGCGTGTGACTGCGGCCCGGTGTAGGGTCGCGCCGGAGGCGCGCCCACCCCGGGACGCGGTCGCACGGGCCCTCACGATTCACTCTCTGATTCAGGATCTTGGGCCGCAGTCGCCACCACCCGGTAGCCCTTCGCTCCCCGCCGTCCGATCGTCTCGGCCAGGCGGCCACCCACGATCAGGTCGTCGACGGTGTCCTTGACCACCGCGTCGCGTACCTGCCATCCGGCCGCGCGCAGCACGGCGAACAGTGTCCGCTCCGAGCTGACGTGCTGGTCGGGCTGCGCGCCGATCACGGTGAGGATGGCGTCGGCCAGCTGGGCGCCGCGTTCGGTGTCCTGCTCGGTGGGTTCGGTCGGTTCGGCGGGGGGCAGGATCGCCAGGTCCAGGTACGACACGTGCGTGCGGGTGTCGTCCACGATCATTTCGCCCATGAACGTCTTCCCGGACGTCTTGGTGCCCCGGCCGTGGCGGCGGAGGTGTCCGGGCCGGTCCTTGGTGACGTACACGTGGGAGCGGCCCCTCGCGCCGCGGCCGAACGGGTCGGCGTTCTCCAGCAGGATCAGCGCACCCGACAGGGCGTTGCCCTTGTGGATGGAGCCGAGGGCGTAGCGGCCGCGGTTCTCCCTGTCCTTGACGACGTGGTCGCAGGTGAGCACGGCGCATCCGGACCGGATGAACGGGGTGATGAGCAGCCGGCGGAACAGGGCGACGCCGTCTTCGTCGCGGATCCCGGCGGCGTGCATGGCCATGCCTTCGTTGACGCCGTCGAGGATCACCAGCGACGGCGCCGGGTCGGCGATGAGCCGGGCCATCTGCGTCTCGGTGACCGCGCGGGCGGGGGCGACGAACCGGAACCGGCCGGCGATGTCGTCGTCGTGCACGCCGAGGGCCTGCAACCGTTCGATGGTGTCGGACGGGTCGGCTTCCTCGAAGTGCACGTACACCACGGTGTGCCCCTGGTCGAGTTCGGCGGCCACTGAGGCGAGCGCGAACCACGACTTGCCGGCCTCCATCTCGCCGATGACGGAGTGCTCTTTGCCGGGGTAGATGAACCTGAGTCCGTCGCGGCGGCGCACGCCGACGGTCGGCTCCGGGCGGGCGACTTCACCGCGCAGGTACGGGCCGAGGTCGACCGGCTGCCACGAGTCCCGCTCCCCGCCGGTGGCGGGCCGGCCGGCGGCCTGGTCGCCGAGCTGGGTGAGGATCGCGGGCCCGTGCTCTTCCCACCGCTCGTCGTCGTCGACGATCTGCGCGGCGCGGGCCAGCAGCTGGTGGCGTGCCCGGCGGCGGGCGACTGCGGCGATGATCCCGGCGTGGTGGGCGACGGTGCCGGGGCCGATGGCGGCGCTTGTGCAGTCGGTCAGGTACGCCATGCCGCCGGCGCGTTGGAGGTCACCGGCCAGCCGGAGCCGTTCCCCGACGGCCACCGGGTCGACGGGTTCGCCGGCGGCGCGGGCGTCCTGGATGGTTCGCCAGATCGCCCCGTGGCGGGGTAGGTAGAAGTCGCCTGGGGTCAGGTGGTCGGCGCCGGGGGTGTGGTCGATTTCGGTGAGGGCGGTGCCGAGGATGAACCGCTCTGCCTCGACGACCGGGTCGACGGCGGTGGGGTTGGGGTGGTCGATGGCCATGGTCACGGGGCGGCCCGCTGCTGTCCGGTGTCTGGCGTCTTGGACAGGTCGGCGGCCCGGATCACAGGATCCCGCCGTGGCCGTCAGGCATCCGGCCGTTGGCGTACCGCTGGACGGCCCGCTCGTGGACCCGCTCGGCGGTGGCGGTGACCTGGTCGAGCGGGGCGTGGGACTTGATGGTGACGGACACGCCGGGGCTGCTGATGGTGACCTCGGTGGGGCTGGTCTGCTCGTCGGGTTGGTCGGTCATCGGTTCCTCCGGCGGATCAGACGTAGTCGACGAGGATGCGGGCGGCCTCGGCCGGCGGGGTGTCCGGCGGGCAGATCGGGGCGCAGCGCTCGCCGCCCGGGGTGGTGAAGTGCCAGCCGTGCTCGGGGTCGTCGAGCCAGCGCAGCCAGACGATCTCGTCAAAGTTGGCGATGGGGATGTTGCACTGCTCCTCGTCGAGGTCCAGGGCGTTGAGGTCGATGGGGACGTCGAGAGCGACGAGCTGGTCGACGACGGCGCGGACGTAGTCGGATCCGGTCATCGGTTCCGTCTCCTGATCAGGTCGGCGAGCAGGGCGGCCCGCAACGGTCGGGTACGCAGGCGGCGGATCACGTGCGGCACCACGTGCCGGATCACCGCCGCCCGCACAGTCGGATCGGTCACCGCCGCCGCCACTTCGGTGCGTCCGGGCAGCCGACGAAGTGGGACAGCCGCAGGTCCTTCCGGCCGAACGCCAGATGCGCGGGCACGACCCGGGCCCGTACCCGGCCCTTGTCGTCGACGGACAGCGCGACGTTGCCCTTGTCGCTGGGCTGCGCGTCGACGGGCATGTCCTTGTCCCGGTCGGTGACCGCCCAGATGATCGGGGCCTGGCAGGTGCGGCACTGCTCGGTCGGGTAGGTCATGGCTGGCCCCCGTCCTCAATGCCCAGCTCCACACGGAGCCGGTGCACCCGGCCCACTCCCCAGCAGCCCCGGGCCAGATGCTGGACAGCACGGGCCACCGCCGGTTCCGGTTCCCGTCCCTGCGACCGGTAGGCGGCGTACAGCAGCCGCAGCCAGTCCGCGTCGACCCATTCCGGCTGGCTGTGCGACACGCCGTTGTGCTCGCCGCCGGGGCAGCACACCTCGATCAGCGGATACGAGTAGCGGCCGACCAGCAGGTCGCAGTTCTGGTGGTGACGGAGCTGTTCGTTGGCGTGCTGCCGGGCCTCGGTAATGGCCACGGCAGGCTGCGTCCAGCCGCCGTCGACGACGATCGCCGGGTCGTGGTTCATGCAGAGGATGTGGTAGTTGCTGCTCACTCTGCTGCTCCCTCGAGGTAGGTGTGGGCGACGCCGCCGGCCCGGGTGGGGTCGGCGGCGTCACGGTCGAGGCTGGTCATGCAGGCGGCCGCTCGGGTGGGCGGAGCAGGTTGCGGAGGTCGAGGAGCAGATCGGTGACCGCCCGGTTGCCGCGGTTCGCGGCCAGCGCCTGCTCGACGTACGCGGTGGCCTGGTCGTGGCGGACGGTGAGCTGTCCGAGCCGCACTGCGGTGGGGTCGGCGGGCAGCGGCGCGGCCTCGCGGAAGAACCGGCTCACGGCTGCCTCCGGTCGATCGCCTCGACCCACGCGACGGCGACGGCGGCGACCTGGAGCAGCTCGGCGCGCAGCTTGACTGGGTCGTCCTCCGCCATGGCCTCGTAGGCCTCTTCCAGCAGGATCGCCCGCCAGTCGACCGCCCCGAGCCCGGCGAGGAACTGGCAGCGGGCTCGCATCTCGTCAGCCTCTCGGCGCATGACGGGGCCGCCGGTGCCGTCGGGGTGGTTCTGCTCGCCCCACTTCGCGTCCTGCCGCTGCCGCTCGGCACGGATCTCTTCAAGCACGCCGTTGGTGTGGCGCACGGCGTCCACGCCCTCGGGGGTGGTCAGGTCGTGGGTGCGCGGGTTCAGGTAGCTCACGACCGGTCACCGTCCTCGGCCGGCTCGCCCCGCAGCAGCCGCTCCAAGCCCTGCGCCACCTTGCGCAGCTCAGCCCGCAGCTCGTTCGCCGTCGACCCGCTCACCGCCATGGCCCGGCGCGCGTGTTCCGCCCACCCGCGCACACCGACCTCGTACCGGGCCGCCTCGATTGCGTGGAGCATGTTCCCGGTCATCTTCAGCGTGCGGTCCGCGAGCTCGATGTCGCCGGACTCGTCGAGGGTGCCCTGCGCGTTGCGATGGAGGTAGAGGGCCCGCTGCGCTTCCCGCAGCGTTTCCTCCTGGCCCTGGTTGGCGATCTCCAGCGCGGTGATCCGCAGCTTGACCGACGGCGCCTTTTCCTCGTCCGGGGCGGGCTGGGTGCGCTCGACGTGCCGCAGCTCAACAACACCGACCAGGGCCATGCCGGGCCGGCTGTACAGCTTGCCCGCGTAGGGTTCGAGGCTGGTGTCAGCCTGTGCGGACAGCTTGCTGTCCAGCTTGATCGCGGTCACTTGGTACCTCTCAGGTCGTCGACCGGGAACAGCCCGGCCGAGGTGTCCGCACCGGCCGGTGCCGGCGGGGCGTCGTCGGCGGCCAGCTCTTCCAGCCGCCAGATCCGGATCACCGCACCCGGCGACGCCAGCGAGTACGGACCCTCCATCGGGTACTCCTTGCGGGTCTCCCGGTAGCCGACGACCCGGGCGTCGTCCCGCCAGATCCCGGCGTCCGTGAGGGCGTCCTCCGTCGACCGGATCAGCTTCGACAGGTCCGGGGTGCGCATCGGCCAGGTGCGGCGCCGCTTCGGGGCGGAGGCCGGCTTGGGCATGGTGAAGACGATCGACACGAGCAGCGGTTCGTCGAGCGGTCGCCAGTCGTCGCCGACGGCGTCGCGGGCGGCCGTCTTGACCGCCTCCCGCCAGGGCTTGACCTTCTTCGACGACTCGATCATCACGCCGTTGCCCACGTGCCGCTTCGACCCTTGCGGGGCGGGCAGCCCGTGCACGGTGATGCGCAGCTCGGTCACTGGCCCTCACCCGCCGGCGGCTCCTGCTGGGCGATGAACTTCTCCAGCCGGTCGATCACCCGCGCCGCCTCCACCTTCGTCATCTCCTTCGTGCTGTTGAAGCCCTTGTCGAGCACGTCGGAGATGTACGCCAGGCCCTCGTCACGGGTGCCGATCCCGGCGTCCCGCAGGCACGCGTGCAACTTCCGCTGCTGCGCGTCGGTGATCGCCCCGCCGGCGAACTTGCCGGCCGGGGCCTCGTCGGCGGCGGGAACAGCGTCCGGCTGCTCGCCGGGGTCCGCCCCAGCGTCGTCCCACTCGGACTGGACGGCCGCCGGCATGCTCACCGGCTGCTCCGGAGCGGCTGGCAGGGCAGCGGCCTGCGCCGCGATCTCCTCACCGGTCACCTGGGACGGGAACTCGTCGTCGGCCGCCAGCTCGCCGCGGCGGATCGACGAGTACACGACGCTCAGCTCGGCGACGTCGGCCGCCGTCCACTGCCCACGCTTGCGTCCCAGCCGCGTCTCGATCTGCGGCACCTTCACGCCGACGCCAGCGAACGCAGCCAGCATGTCGGCGATCCGGTCGACCAGCGGCTTGCCGTCGCCGCGCTCGATCGTCGCCCGGCACCGGTCCTTCGCCTCCTCGACGAAGTCCGCCGGCAGCGCCGCCAGGATCGACTCCCGGACCGCCCGGGCGCCGATGTTCTGGTTGTTCAGGTAGACGTCCTGCAGGTCGGTCAGGGGCTTGCGGGCGCCGCCGGCCATCTTGGCGTGCGGCACCTGGAAGGTCCGCGACGACCGGACGTTGGTCTGCTGGTCCCACGCGTACGCGCGGATCTCGGACAGGCCCCGGACGTCGTCGCGGTGCAGCTCGTGGACGCCGTAGTCCATGTTCCCCCAGATCCGGGCCAGCTCGCGGGCGAGGTGCACGGACGGTCCGGTGCCGCGGTTCTTCACGGCGTAGAACGCCCGGTTGGCCAGGCCGGTCCGGCTGCACGCGGCCTGCATCTCGGCCCACGCGCGGTTCATGTCGCGGGGGTTCTGCTGGGCGACCTGGACGGCGGCGGCGACCTCGGCGACGGCGCGGGCCTGCTCGACGGCCGTGGCCTGGCCGACGTGGGCCGGCGCCGGGGCGGGATTGACCCGCACGACGGTCTCTCTGGTGCTCACATCAACTCCTGGAATCGGTTCTCGACGTAGCCGGGCAGGCTGATCAGCGCGACGTCGTCCGTGTAGCCCGGCCACCGGCCGGACGTCGTGCACTCGCGGTAGAGATGCCGGGCCTCCCGGGCCAGGTGCTCCCCGATGCGCTTCGCGACCGGGTGCAACTCGACGACGGTCACCAGGTACGGGGCCTTCTTCTCCTGGAAGACGAACAGCAGTTCGGCGTCGTCGCCGACCAGGCCGGTCGCTCGAGCGCCGGGCAGGTAGTGGCCGCGCTGGACGTGGTAGCCCCACTCGTTGATGGCCTTCTCGAGCTTTCCGGGCTCGGCCGAGTCGCAGGTCTTGTAGTCGACGAGCAGCGGCCGGCCGGAACTCGGAGCGGGCACCCAGTCGAGCCGGGCCCGGCAGCGGACCCGCGTCTCGGTGTCCTGCCAGAACAGCGACACCTCCGCCTGGCCCCGGTCGGGGTCGAGCAGCTTCCCAGCGAGCGGGTGCGCGCGGATCTTCGCGGCCATCGCGTCGGCCTTTTCCATGTCGGCCCGCTTGAGCGGCACCCCGCCGGCTTCCCGGATCGCCTTGACCTCGGCCTTGACCTCGTTGGTGTCCCAGCGGTCCCGGTCGACCAGGACCAGTTGGGGGCCGGTGCCGAGGACGTGGAGGTGGGCGGCCTTGCCGAAGTCAAACTCGGGTTTGTGCTCCTGGCCTTCGTCGAGCCAGTGCTTGAAGAGTGCGGGGCACGACGGGGGGAGCAGCTTCCGCACGCCCGTGCTGGAGAGGCTGCCGCCGGGGACGGGGTCGGCGTGATAGTCGTCGTCGGGCACCCCGGGGTAGATCCCGGGGCGCTCGACGACGAACGGCTGAGGGTCGGTCATTGGGAGGCCCCCGGCTGGTTGGGTCGGGCGTTGATCAGCCCGTCGCGGATGGCGATAGCGACCGCGTTGGCGGCGTTGATCGCGCCGATCCGCCGGTAGATGCGCGTCAGCTGCCGGCCGACGGTGGTCGGCACGCAGCCGGTGTGGCGGCCGATCTGCTCGCGGGAGAGGCCGGCGGCGAGCATGGCGAGCATTCGGCGCTCTCCGTCGGTGAGGCGCTCGGGCGCGGGGGCCGCCGGCGTGGTGCCGGCGGCCACCTGGACGAGCTGGGTCGACATCAGCCGGCCACCCCGGGGCAGCGGCGACAGCGCCGGTCGGGGCGGGTCGGCGCGCTCACCAGCTGCACCCGTCGGCGCAGTCCGGCTCGCACGGCAGGCCCTCGGCCATCCGGGCTAGCGCCTTCGCACGCCAGCCGACGACGTCACCCGGCCACGGCCAGCCCATGCCCTCGGCGAACGCCTTCACCGCCGGCGCGCCGTACTGCGGGTACTCGGCCTTGGTCATCGCCTCCACGACGTCGTCGCGGCCGAGCAGCCACGCGTACTCGCTGAGCTTGTCGACGGACCTGCTGGCGGAGATGCCCCGGTGACCGGCGATCTTCCCGATGGCGAAGGTGAGGTATTCACGGGCGGCCGTGTCGGTGTCGTCCTGCACCCACTTCTCGTGGGTGAGGTCGGCGTTCGGCAGTGCCTGCTGCGCGGTGTCTCGGGTCATGGCGCCGAGCAGCACGTCCTGCCGCCAGTTGAACGGGTCGTCCTCACCGTCGGTGGCGATCTCCCGGTAGCGGGCCAGGATCTGCTCCTGCGTGCGGGCGGTCATGCGGCACGCACCACGGGAAACGCGCCGGTCATGTCCCGGTCGGCCGTCGACACCACACGCGGCCGGATGTCGACCTTGGCCCGCTGCTCGGCGGCGATCTCCCGCAGCCACTCATCAGCGATCCCACGCACCGCCGCATCCGACAGCGTCGGCACCGCCCGGTCGACGACCAGCTGCCGCCACGTCGGGATCTCACCCGACACGATCGCCGCCGGAGCGTCCACCGCCGCGACCGGCCACGTACGGCGGGATGCCGGCAGCACCACCACCTCGCCCTCGATGACCGGGCCGCCCGGGGCGTAGTCGGTCAGGTCGTGCACGTCGGCCTGGTCGTCGCGGCCGAGGATCACGAGCAGGGCCACCCCCGCGCCGATGGGCAGCAGGAACAGGGAGGCCTGCAACAGGTCGTTCAGCATGAGGGCTCCTTGGAGGGCTCGGTCAGGCCGAGGATCTCGGCGACGTCGTCGTTGCCGGTGCTGGTCAGGAACGCGAGGGCTTTGGCCTGCCGTTCGGCGCGCCAGGCCTTGTCCTGCTCGCTGGCGGTGAGGCGGGCGGTGTCGTAGCCGCCGTCGATCGCGTTGGTGTCGCTCATCGCCGGTCACCTCTGCGGCGTCCGGTGGGGTTGCCGGTTAGCTCGCCCGGCCGGAGCGGGGCCGCGAGCGCGGCGACCTGCCGGGTGGTGCACAGGCTGCAGGCGCACCAGGTGGGGTGCCGGTCGTCGGCCGGTGTCGCGGCGGCGGGGAACACTGGGGCGACGTGCGGGCCGGTGGGCAGCGGGTTGGGGTCCGGGTTCGGCCACGGCGACGTCATCGCGCGCTATCCCGGCAGCCGTCCCAGCACTCCCACTCCTGCGGGGCCAGGACCAGCGGGCTGCTGTGCACCATCGTCAGGCCGCTGGTGGCCGCGCAGTAGCGGCAGCGCCGGTCCGGGTGGACCGCCTGGCCCGGCCGGACCGCCGGGACCGCGAACTCCGGCGGCAGGACACCGATCGCGGCGAGCAGCTGCCCGACCTGACGGACGTTGTCCACCTGAACCTTCAGCAGCGGGGCACCGTGGCTGAGGTAGAGCAGCCAGCCGTCGTGCACGAGAACCCGGCGGGTGCCGACGGTCCAGGTGTGCTCCACCGGGGCCATCGCCTGGCCGAGCCCGTTGCCGTACGAGTAGATGGCGTGCTCGGCGCGGACCTTGCGGGCGTGGGCGTACAGGTCGCGGACCAGGGCGATCTGCGTCGGGTCGGCGAGCAGCTTGCTGGTGGTGGTGGCCATGGCGGTCACACCCCGGCCGGCTGCTCGACGGCCTGGTCGGCCGTGACGTTCTGGTCGTACGACGTCAACGCCTGCCAGTCCGCCGACCGCTGCCGGGAGACGTAGAACACCCTGAACGGCAGCCCCTCGAACATCCGCTTGGCGTCGGCGCTGCCGGCGTTGATGTTGACCTCCGCGCCGAGCAGCTCGGCGACCCGGCGCACCTCGGCCAGCCCGTCCGCGTCGTTGTCGGCCAGCACGCAGTACGTGAAGTCGGCCGCGACGCTGAACGGCACGTCGGGGTTGGCCTCGTGGAAGTCGGCCAGCGCACGCAGCCCGGCGATGATGCCGGGTCGGGTAGTCTGCTGATTCATCGACCTGCTCCTGTCTCTTGCGGGATGAGTGGGTCACGCGGGCCGTCCCGGGCGAGGGGGCGGCCCGCTTTCTTGCGTTCAGGGCTCGACGCGAGGGCGCGGCGGCGGCACGGGGCGCGGGTGGCCGGGCCCGGTCGGTGCCGGCCCGGTCGGTCCGGGGCTCACGCGGCTGCGCTCGCGGGCTCGGGCAGGAACTGCGCCGGCGGCACCCCGAGCCAGTCGGCGATCAACACCAGCTCCTCCGCGCGGAACGGACGTTGTCCGGACAGCCGCAGCTGCACCGACGGCTGCGTGATGTGGAGCAGGTCGCCGAGGTCGCGCTGCGTCTTGTTCTGCCGTGCCAGCTCGGCCCGCACCTCGGCGGCGATCATGGCGCGAACGTTGTTTGGCATGGGCCGAGAGTGTCACGGATAGCGTGACAGTGTCAAGGAATCCACGCTGGTATACCGGAAACCATTGACGTGATACCGAAACGGTGTCAACCTTGTGGCATGACGAACGCGGCCACGGACACCGTGAGAACCCTCAGCGACGCGGTCGCCGAGGAAATCCGGGTGCTCCTCACCCGGCGAAAGTGGAGCCAGCGGCGACTGGCGCAGGAACTCAACGTGTCGCCCGCCTGGCTGAACTACCGGCTCACCGGCGTGCAGGCGATCGACCTCAACGACCTCCAGCGCATCGCCGACGTGCTCCAGGTGTCCGTAGCCGCCCTGCTCCCGGCCCCATTCCGGCCGAACGACCGTTCGGGGTAAGTTTCTGGCACCAGTGATTCGGCGCGCGGTCCCGCACGCCGTGGACCCGCAGGGAGGTCAGCGCGATGAGCGGTGGTGACAAGCTCGATTTCGAGATCCGTCCGAATCCCGCGCCGGTATCCGCCGCCGACCGGGCCGCCCTGCTGGCCAACCCGGGCTTCGGCCGGGTCTTCACCGACCACATGGTGACCATCCGGTACGCCGAGGGCAAGGGCTGGTACGACGCCCGGGTCGAGGCGCGTGCGCCGATCCCGATGGACCCGGCCAGCGCCGTGCTGCACTACGCGCAGGAGATCTTCGAAGGCCTCAAGGCGTACCGGACGGCCGACGGCGTGGTCACCCTGTTCCGCCCCGAGGCCAACGCCAACCGGTTCATCGCCTCTGCCCGGCGGCTGGCCATGCCGGAGCTGCCGGCGGAGACGTTCGTCGAGTCGCTGCGCCGGCTGGTCGAGATCGACCGGGACTGGATCCCGGAGGGTCCTGACGCCAGCCTCTACCTGCGGCCGTTCATGTTCGCCAGCGAGGTCTTCCTCGGCGTGCGCCCGTCCAACGAATACCTCTACTGCGTGATCGCCTCGCCGGCTGGCGCCTACTTCGCCGGTGGGGTCAAGCCGGTCACCGTCTGGGTCTCCCCGGACTACACCCGCGCGGCGCCGGGCGGCACCGGCGCGGCGAAGTGCGGCGGCAACTACGCCACCTCGCTGGCGGCCCAGGCCGAGGCGATCGAGGCGGGCTGCGACCAGGTGGTGTTCCTCGACGCGGTGGAGCGCCGGTTCGTCGACGAGTTGGGCGGCATGAACGTCTTCTTCGTCTACGACGACAACACCCTGGTCACCCCGCCGCTGACCGGCACGATCCTGCCCGGCATCACCCGGGACGCGGTCCTCACCCTGGCCGCCGCCTCCGGGCACCGGGTCGAGGAGCGGCCGGTCAGCTTCGCCGACTGGCAGGCGGACGCCGCCAGCGGCCGGCTGCGCGAGGTCTTCGCCTGTGGCACCGCCGCGGTCATCACCCCGATCGGCCGGGTGCGCTTCCCGGACGGGGAGTTCCTCATCGGCGGGGGCGAGCCGGGCCGGTCCACCATGGCGCTGCGGGAGCAGTTGGTGGGGATCCAGCGCCGCGAGGCCGAGGACCCGCACGGCTGGGTGCAGCGCGTCCTCTGATCGTCCCGACGTCCGCCCTGCTCCGCCCTGCCGGAGCGCGGTTTGCGGCATGTCGCGCTGTCCCGGGGGCGGCGACACCGCGACATGCCGCAAACCGCGTCCGCGACCGGCCAGGTCGAGGCCGGGGCGGGTCGAGGCCGGGGCGGGTCGAGGCCGGCCGGGTCGAGGCCGGGGCGGGGTTACTCCAGCAGGTGGGTGCGGAGGGCAGCGAGTTGGGCGTCCGTCAATCCGGCGTGCCGCAGGTAGGCCTCCACCGAACCGTGCCGCTGCCGCAGCTCGGCCAGGAAGAGCGTCATCGCCTCGGCCGGCGTGGTGAGCGGGGGCAGCCCGGGCTGGATCTGCTTACCCGTGCTCTCGAACCATGCCTGGAACCGTTCGGCGGCCTCGGTGCTCAGCGCGTAGTCGGCGGCGATCTCGGCGTCGGAGACCCCGAGCACGGCGAGCGTCAGGCCGCAGACGAGGCCGGTACGGTCCTTGCCGGCGACGCAGTGCACCAGCACCGGAGCGTTGGCCTCGTCGGCGATCAGGCCGACCGCCTCGGCCAGCCCCGCGGCGCCGGTCTCGGCCAGGTCGGCGTACCGGTCGGCGAGGTAGCGGGCCAGGTCCGTCGCGGGCCGGTAGGGGTTCTCACCCCAGTCGACGTGCTCCGGATGGATGTTCCGGTATGCCAGCCCGTCCAGCTCCGGCACCCGGCCGTCCCGTTCCACCTCGGACGGCCGCCGCAGGTCGACGACGGTCCGGACGTCGAGGGCCGCGAAGGCCTCCCGGTCGGTGCCGTCGATCCGGTGCGGTGAGTCGGAGCGGTAGAGCCGACCCCAGCGGACGGTGCGACCGTCGTGGCCACGGTAGCCGCCGACGTCGCGGAAGTTGAACATGACGGAGAAGGGAGTCCTGCGGTTGACCTCGATGGCGTCCACGCTGACACGGTAACGGCCGGCGGGGTCTCGCCCCGCCGGCCGTCACGTCGGATTTTTTGGTCAGTGCGCGGTGCCTGGGGGCACGTTGCCGTAGCTGTCGTCGTAGTAGCCGCCCAGCTTGTCCCGGTAGGCCGGGTCGCTGTGGCTGGTCTCGTCGTACTCGGGCGCGGCCTTGATCTGGTCCTTGCTGCGGTCGACGTAGACCTTCCGGTCGTCGTGGTCGACCTGGTTGACCGTGCCGGCCGGCAGCAGGACCTTCTTGCCGAAGATCCACGGGCCGGTGTCGACGACCAGGTAGCTGCTGCCGACCTCGTGGCTCGCGCTGTCGATCTTGCCGATGCCGCCGTCGGTGGCCTCGACCCTGTAGCCGACCAGGTCGACGTCGGCCACGCCGGCCTCGTCGCGGTAGCTCCACGGGTTGAAGGCGCCGGCGGGCGCGTCACCGGCGAAGGCTTCCAGGCCGCCGTCGAGCATTGGCTCGGTCGTGCCGTGCGTGATGTGCGGGTCGAGCCTGTCCATGGGTAACTCCTGCCCCGACTGTGCTAGTCGTTTCGCCAGGGATCGTCTTCCGTGTCCGGAAAACAGATACCCGGCTCGGCCGCCTCCCACACCCCCGGAGCCGGAAACGACGGTGGGCCGGCGCCGCGAGTGCGGCGCCGGCCCACCGGGGCGTACGGCTCAGGCCAGCGCGGCCTGCGCGTCGAGCGCCACCGCGGCGGCGTGCACGACGGCGGCGATGCGCAGCCCCTCGTGCACCTGCTCCCGGGTGAACCCCGCGCCGCGCAGCGCCTTCTCGTGCGACTCCAGGCAGACCCCGCAGCCGGTGATCGCCGAGACGGCGAGGCACCAGAGCTCGAAGTCACCCTTGTCCACGCCCGGCTTGGCGATGATCTGCATCCGCAGCCGGGCCGGCATCGAGGCGTACTGCTCGTCGCCGATCAGGTGCTTGGCGCGGTAGTAGACGTTGTTCATCGCCATGATCGTGGCGGCGCCCTTGGCGGCCTCGACCGCCTCCGGAGTGAGGTGGGCGGCCGCCTCGTCGGCGATCTCCTTCAGCACGACCGCGTTGCGCGCGGCGACGGCGCAGGCCAGGGCGGTGCCCCAGGCCTGCTCCGGCTTGAGCGTCGAGGTGCCGACGGTGGAGCCGAGGTTGAGCTTGATGTCCTTCGCGTACCCAGGCAGGGCCGCCTTGACCGCGTCCAGACCCATGTCAGGCGCCGGCGAGCAGCGCGTTGGCGTCCAGGGTCGCGCCGCCCTTGTTCCAGTTGCACGGGCAGAGCTCGTCGGTCTGCAGGGCGTCGAGCACCCGCAGCACCTCGGAGACGTTACGGCCGACCGACCCGGCGGTCACCATGGCGAACTGGATCTCGTTGTCCGGGTCGACGATGAAGGTGGCCCGCTGCGCCACGCCGTCGTCGCCGAGCACGCCGCAGGCCGCGGTCAGCTCGCGCTTGATGTCGCTGAGCATCGGGAAGGGCAGCTCGCGCAGGTCCGGGTGGTCCTTGCGCCAGGCGTAGTGGACGAACTCGTTGTCCACCGAGACGCCGAGCACCTGCGCGTCTCGGTCGGCGAACTCGCCGTTGAGGCGGCCGAACTCGGCGATCTCCGTCGGGCAGATGAAGGTGAAGTCCTTCGGCCAGAAGAAGACCACCCGCCACTTGCCCTCGTGGGACTTGTGGTTGATGGTCTCGAACGCCTTGTCGGCGTCGAGCGAGACGCAGGCGGTGAGTTCGTACTCAGGGAAGCGGTCACCGACAGTGAGCACGGGTCCTCCTTGGCAGCAGCATGTCAGCGGCGCGAGGCCGGTAACTGGATCTGTTCCAGATTCTTCCGCAGTGTTGTTTCGCCCTGGTGGCGGCCGGGTGACTTGTGAAGTCGATCACTACCGACGCGTTCCGTACCGGACGCGACGGTTGATCAGGTAAGAGACACCCTCTGTCACCTTCCCGATATGTGGATTGTGCCTCCCAAAACCCGGGGTGCGGTGGCAAAGTGACGATCGTGACCAGCACCGTCCTGATTATTGGCAGTTAGCGCGCCGGCTTCCCCTCCGCCGAGCGCGCAGACCTCCCGCATCCGCGGGGGGTCTTTTTGTTGCTCCCCCAGGGTTCGTGAAGAAGGGACTCCCATGACGTTCCAGGTGTACGACACGACGCTGCGCGACGGCGCCCAGCGTGAGGGGCTCAGCTACTCGGTGGTCGACAAGCTGGCGGTGGCGCGGCTGCTCGACGAGTTCGGGGTGGGCTTCATCGAGGGCGGGTGGCCGGGCGCGGTGCCGAAGGACACCGAGTTCTTCCGCCGGGCGCGGACCGAACTGGACCTGAGGCACGCGGTCCTGGTCGCCTTCGGCGCCACCCGCCGGGCCGGGGTGATGGTGGCGGCCGACCCGCAGGTGCGCGGGCTGCTCGACGCCGAGACCCCTGCGGTGGCCCTGGTCGCCAAGGCCGACATCCGCCACGTCGAGCGGGCGCTGCGCACCACCGGCGCGGAGAACCTGGCGATGATCCGCGACACCGTCGCCCATCTGGTCGCCCGGGGGCGGCGGGTCTTCGTCGACGGCGAGCACTTCTTCGACGGCTACCGGCACGACCCGGCGTACAGCGCCTCGGTGGTGGAGACCGCGCTCGCCGTGGGCGCCGAGCGGTTCGTGCTCTGCGACACCAACGGCGGGATGCTGCCGTCCCAGGTCACCGCCGCGATCGTCGACCTGACCGCGCGCACCGGCCTCGCCCCGGAGCTGTTCGGCATGCACGCGCAGAACGACACCGCCTGCGCGGTGGCCAACACCATCGCCGCCGTCGAGGCCGGGGTCCGGCACGTCCAGGGCACCGCCAACGGGTACGGCGAGCGCCCCGGCAACGCCGACCTCTTCGCCGTCGTCGCCAACCTCCAGCTCAAGCTCGGGCTGCCCGTCCTACCCGAGGGCTGCCTGGAGCAGATGGTGCGGGTCTCGCACGCCATCGCCGAGATCGCCAACATCGCCCCCGACACCCACCAGGCGTACGCCGGGGCCGCCGCCTTCGCCCACAAGGCGGGGCTGCACGCGAGCGCGATCAAGGTCGACCCGTTGCTCTACAACCACGTGGACCCGTCGGTGGTGGGCAACGGTATGCGGATCCTGGTGACCGAGATGGCCGGCCGGGCCAGCGTCGAGCTCAAGAGCCGCGAGCTGGGCCTGGACCTGGCCGGCCATCCCGAGGCCCTGTCGAAGGTCACCAGCCGGGTCAAGGAGCTGGAGGCGGGCGGCTGGTCGTTCGAGGCGGCTGACGCCTCGTTCGAGCTGCTGGTCCGCTCCGAGCTGCCGGACGCCGCGCCGCCCCGGCCGTTCGCGCTGGAGTCCTACCGGGTGCTGGTCGAGCACCGCGAGGACGGCGCGGTGGTCTCCGAGGCGACCGTCAAGATCCGGGTACGCGGCGAGCGGGTGATCGCCACCGCCGAGGGGAACGGCCCGATCAACGCCCTGGACGAGGCGCTGCGGATCGGCCTGTCCCGCCACTACCCGGTGCTGCGCGACTTCGAGCTGGCCGACTACAAGGTGCGCATCCTGGAGGGCAGCCACGGCACCGGCGCGGTGACCCGGGTGCTGGTGGAGACCGCCGACGGCGCCGGCCGGGACTGGACCACCGTCGGCGTGCACCCCAACGTGGTCGAGGCGAGCTGGCACGCCCTGGTCGACGCGCTCACCTACGGCCTGGACCGCGCCCGGGTCTGAGCCGCCGGGCGTCAGGCGGCCGGGAGGCGCAGTTCGGCCAGCACCGCGCGGTGGTCGCTGCCGGGCACCGGGTGCACGGAGACGGACCGGACGGCGATCCGCCGGTCGACCAGCACGTGGTCGATGGTGACCGGCGGGATCAGGTCGCCGTCGTACGGGCCCCAGGTGCCGGTGAGCCCGGCCCCGGCGGCGTCGGCCGCGTCGACGTAGCCGGTGGCCAGCAGCGCCCGCAGCGGGGCGTGGTCGAGGGTGGCGTTGAAGTCCCCGGCCAGGATGCTCAGCGGCCCGTCCGGGGTGGCCCGGGGCTGCGCCCGCAGGTCGGTGAACCACTCGTCGACCACGCTGGGGGCGTACGGCGCGGCCGGGTGGGCCGACTCGACCCGCAGCGGAGGCGCCCCCGGCACCGCCACGGTGGCGTACGCCTGGGTGAAGTGGAAGCCCGTGTTGCGCCGGAAGCCGCCGTCGGAGAGCGGCAGCCGGGCGTAGAGCCCGGAGCCGGTGGTGCCCACCTCCGGGTTGAGCTGCCGGTGGGGCAGCAGCTCGGCCAAACCCTGCCGGTCGAGTTCGGCGCGGGCCTCCGGGGTGAACTCCTGCACCGCGAGGACGTCCACCCGGTGCCGGCGTACCAGGTCAACCAGCGTCCGGGCGTCGGCGTCGCCCTTGAGCAGGTTCGCGGTGAGCAGCCGCAGCACCGGCCCGCCGGTCGCCGGCTGGCCGGCGGGGACCGCCCGGGGGATCACCGTGCCGAGCAGCGACAGCGCCACCACCGCCGCGACCACCGCGGGCCGGCGGCGCCGCAGGGCGAGCGCCAGCACCAGCGGAACCAGGCTCCATCCCGCGGCGTACGGGGTGAAGGCGACCGCCTGCACCAGCGGCCCGCGCTCCAGCCCGGCCAGTCGGACCAGCGCCCAGGCGGCCCCGGGTACGACCGCCAGCCAGCAGAGCAGGGCGCCCACCGGCAGCTGCGTCCGGGCCGGTGCCTCGGTGGTGATCATGGTCGTCAGACTAGTGCGGACGCCCGGGCGGCGGGGCGCGGCGGCGGTGACGGTCGGCGTCCTGGCGCTCATCCTGCCCGGCGGGGGATCGCCGCCGCACACCCCGGCGTTCCCGGCGCGAGGTTGCCGACCGGTCGGGTGAGTCGTCCCGCTCCGGGCAGGAAAGGGCCTGGTAGGGGTTGATATTCCGACGTTTGTCCGCCCGGTGTCACGGGAAGCAAGCACCGTGACGGACATCTCGGACACCCTGGCCAGCCTGCCCAGCCCGGCCGATCCCGACGAGGCGGCCACCGAGCTGGAGCAGACCCTCTTCGAGGTCAGACGCGTGATCGTCGGGCAGGATCGACTCGTCGAGCGCCTGCTCACCGCACTGATCGCCGACGGGCACTGCCTGCTGGAGGGCGTACCCGGCGTGGCCAAGACCCTCGCCGCGCAGACCCTCGCCACCGTCGTCGGCGGCACCTTCTCCCGGATCCAGTTCACCCCCGACCTGGTCCCCTCCGACATCGTCGGCACCCGCATCTACCGGGCGTCCAAGGAGAGCTTCGACATCGAGCTTGGCCCGATCATGGCCAACCTGGTGCTGGCCGACGAGATCAACCGGGCTCCCGCCAAGGTCCAGTCCGCGCTGCTGGAGGCGATGGCCGAGCGGCAGGTCTCCATCGGCGGCCGGAGCTGGCCGGTGCCGGAGCCGTTCCTGGTGCTCGCCACCCAGAACCCGATCGAGTCCGAGGGGGTCTACCAACTCCCCGAGGCGCAACGCGACCGGTTCCTCATGAAGGTCGTCGTCGACTACCCGAGCGACGCCGACGAGCTGGCCATCCTCTACCGGATGAGCACCGACCGGCCCCGCGCCCGCCAGGTGCTCGACCCGGGCCGGCTGCGCGGGCTGCAGCAGCGCGCCGCGCACGTCTTCGTACACCACGCGCTCGCCGAGTACGTCGTCCGCCTCATCCTCGCCACCCGAGACCCGGGCCGTTTCGGGCTGCCCGAGCTCGCCCCGATGCTGGCGTACGGGGCGAGCCCCCGGGCCACCCTCGGCCTGGTCGCCGCCGCCCGGGCCCAGGCGCTGCTGCGCGGCCGGGACTACGTGCTCCCGGAGGACGTCCGCGAACTCGCGGTGGACGTGCTGGCCCACCGGCTGGTGCTCTCCTTCGACGCGGTGGCCGACGGGGTCTCGCCCGAGGCGGTGGTGCACCGGCTGGTGCAGGCGGTGCCCCCGCCCCTGCTGGCCACCGGGCAGCCCGAGCACGCCCCCGATCTGGCCGCCGCATGAGGCGGCCCACCGCGCCGGCAGCCGTCGGACCGGGCCTGGCCGACCTTGCCCCCGACCAGCTGCTGCGCCGGCTGGAACTGACCGTCACCCGACGGTTGGACGGGCTGCTCCAGGGCCAGCACCGGGGCCTGCTGCCCGGGCCGGGCAGCGAGATCGCCGGCAGCCGGGAGTACCGCCCCGGCGAGGACGAGGTGCGCCGGATGGACTGGGCGGTGACCGCCCGCACCACCGTGCCGCACGTCCGGGAGGTCGACGCCGACCGGGAACTCACCACCTGGCTGCTGGTGGACGCCAGCCCCAGCATGGAGTTCGGCACCGCCGAGCTGGACAAGCGCGAGCTCTCGGTGGCCGCCGTCGCGGCGGTCGGCTTCCTCACCGCCGGCAGCGGCAACCGGCTCGGCGCGCAGGTGCTCACCCCGACCGGGCTGCGCCGCTTCCCGGCCCGCAGCGGCCGTACCCACCTGTTGAGCCTGCTCCGGGCGCTGCTGGCCGCCCCGCGTGCCGGCGGCCACGACGAGCGGACGGCCCCACCCGAACCGCCCGACCTGGCGGTGGCGCTCGCGGCCGTGCAGCGGGTCGCCACCCGACGCGGGCTGGTCGTGCTGGTCTCGGACTTCCTCGACGGCCTGCCCGAGCACCACGACGAGCCGACCCCCTGGGAGCCGGCGCTGCGCCGCCTCGCCGCCCGGCACCAGGTGCTCGCGGTCGAGATCACCGACCCGCGCGAGCTGGAGCTGCCGGACGTCGGCCTGATCACCCTGGTGTGCCCGGAGACCGGCCGGCGGCGGGAGGTCTGGACCGGCGACGAGGTGCTGCGCCGGCGCTACGCCAGCGCCGCCGCCGCCCAGCGCGAGCAGGTACGCCGGGCACTGCGCCGCTGCGGCGCCACCCACCTGGCGCTGCGCACCGACCGGGACTGGACCGCCGACGTGGTGCGACACGTGCACGCCCAGCGGCGCCTGGCGGCCGCGCCCGCCGCCGCCCGGGGAGGTGTCGCGTGACCTGGCAGTCACCCATCCGCCTGCTGCTGCTGCTCGGCGTGCTCGCGCTGGCGGTCGGCTACCTGCTCGCCCAGCGCCGGCGCAGCCGGTACGCCGTGCGCTTCACCAACCTGCGACTGCTCGACCGGGTCGCGCCGACCCGGCCCGGCTGGCGGCGGCACCTGCCGGCGGGTCTCTTCCTGGCCATGCTGGCGCTGCTCGTGGTGGGCTTCGCCCGGCCGACGGCCGAGGTGCGGGTGCCCCGCGAACGCGCCACCGTCATGGTCGCCGTCGACGTCTCCACCTCGATGCTCGCCACCGACGTGGAACCGGATCGGCTCGCCGCGGCCAAGCACGCGGCCCGCCGTTTCGTCGACGGCCTGCCCGACGAGTTCAACGTCGGTCTGGTCGCGTTCGCCGGCAGCGCGGCCGTGCTGGTGCCGCCCGGCACCGACCGGGAGGCGCTGCACGAGGGGATCGACCGGCTCGCCGAGGGCATCACCGGGGTGCAGGGCACGGCGATCGGCGAGGCGATCAGTGCCTCCCTCGGGGCGATCAGGAGCCTGGACTCCACGGCGGCGAAGCAGCCGCCACCGGCCCGGGTCATCCTGCTCTCCGACGGGGCGAACACCTCCGGCATGGACCCGATGGAGGCCGCCGCAGCGGCCGTGGCGGCCAAGGTGCCGGTGCACACCATCTCCTTCGGCACCCCCGGCGGGTTCGTCGACCGTGGCGGCCGGCCAATCCAGGTGCCGGTCGACGGGCAGACGCTCAAGGCGGTGGCCGAGGACACCGGGGGCGGCTTCCACGAGGCCGGCAGCAGCGAGGAGCTGCGCGAGGTCTACGAGGACATCGGCTCCTCGGTCGGCTACCGCACCGAACGCCAGGACATCTCCGCCCGGTTCATCGGCCTCGGGCTGGTGTTCGCGATGGGCGCCGCGGCCGGGTCGATGCGGTGGTTCTCCCGTCTGCCCTGAGCCCGGCACAGCGACAGTGAGGAGCGCACGCATGGCAGTGCAGACCGGACTGGGCGAGCCCCGGGGACCGTGGTTCGTCTCGCCCGAGCTGGGGCCGGACGGGCGGCCCCGGTGGGACGTACCGGGGGCGGGAGAGGGCCCGTCGCGGCGGCGCTGGCGCGGCCGGCTGCTGACCGCAGCGGCGGTGGTGGCGCTCTCCACCGTCTCCGGCGCGGCGGCCGGCGGCTGGGTGGCCGGCCGGGACGGCGGCGTGGGGGCGACGGCGGCGTCCGCCGCACCGGTGCCGGCGGAACTGGTGACCGCCGCCCAGAAGACCGTGCCGGGCGTGGTGTCGGTCATGGTCGGCGGCGGCTCCGCCGCGTCCGCGTCCGGTTCCGGGTTCGCCATCGACAACCAGCAGCACATCATCACCAACGACCACATCCTGGCCAAGGGCGGTGGCGGCGAGGTGACGGTGGAGCTGTCGGACGGGCGGCGGTACACCGCCGAGGTGGTCGGCCGGGAGCCGGGCAGCGACCTGGCGGTGCTGCGGGTGCCGGCGGCGGCCGGGCTGGCGCCGCTGCCGCTGGCCAAGCCGCGCTCCACCAAGGTCGGTGAGCCGGTGCTGGCGGTCGGTTCGCCGCTCGGCCTGGCCGGGACGGTCACCGCCGGCATCGTCAGCGCGCTCGACCGCCAGGTACGCCTCGGCACCAACCGGCGCAGCGCGGTGCAGACCGACGCCTCGATCAACCCGGGCAACTCCGGCGGTCCGCTGGTCAACGCCCGGGGCGAGGTGGTCGGGGTGAACACCGCGATCGCCACCATCGACGGCAACGGCTCGATCGGCATCGGCTTCGCCATCCCGATCGAGCAGGTGCAGCAGACCGCCGACACCATCATCGGCAAAGGCGGCTGAGTCGGGCGCGCCAGGACCGGACGGTCGTAACGGTAGAACTGTCGGATACCTGGCGTGGACCATCGGACCATAGAAATATTACGCTGAGTATGGATACTGGCGTGGGTGGAGCTTCCTCTCATAGCGGTCCTGCTGGCGGTGGGACTCTTCGTCGGATGGGGCGTGGGCGTGCAGTACGCCCGGGCCAAGCGCGGCTGGACCGACTACAAGGCCGCCCAGAGAGCCGTCCCAGGCGCCCGGAAGACCGCCTGGCTGCTGGTCCGGGCGGTCACCACCAAAGTCGGCGTCATCGCGCTGCTGCTCGTCGGGGCGGTTGCGTACGCCGCCGTCGGCCCCGACCACGACCGGGCGGAACCGGCGCCCAGCCCGTCGCCGAGTTCGTCCGCCCCTGAAGGTGGCCCGAAGGGGCGGTAGCCTCGGGGCGTGGACGACGGACTGCGGGTGACCGACCGGTGGATCGTGCCCGCCGCCGAACTGCGGGAACGGTTCTCCCGGTCATCCGGGCCGGGCGGGCAGGGAGTGAACACCGCCGACTCCCGGGTGGAGCTGAGCTTCGACCTCGCCACCTCGCCGAGCCTGCCGCCGGCGCTGCGGGCGCGGGCGCTGGAACGGCTGGCCGGGCGCCTGGTCGACGGCGTGCTGACCATCGCCGCGAGCGAACACCGCGCCCAGCTCGCCAACCGGGAGGCGGCCCGGGAGCGGCTGACCGTGCTGCTGCGGGAGGCCGTCGCACCCCCGCCCCCGCCCCGGCGGCCGACCCGCCCGTCACGCGGCGCGAAGGAACGCCGGCTGGCGGAGAAGAAGCGCCAGTCGCAGCGCAAGCGGGACCGCCGGGTGGACGGCGACTGAGCGGGAAATTCGCTGTGTCCCCGCCCGACGGATGCCTAGGCTGCCAGCATGTCCGACACCCTCGTCACGCTGCACGGCCGTACCCTGCTCGCCTGCGCTGCCGACGGCCCCCGGCTGTGCGGGGGCGCCGACGCGCTGGACGTGATCGGCGAGGCGCTCGGCCACCGGGCGGAGCTGGTGACGCTGCCGGTCCGGCGGCTCGCCGACGAGTTCTTCACGCTGCGTACCGGGGTGGCGGGTGAGCTGGTGCAGAAGTTCGTCAACTACCGGCTGCCGGTGGTCGTGGTCGGCGACATCTCCGCGCACGTCGCGGCCAGCACCGCCCTGCGGGACTTCGTCATCGAATCCAACCGCGGCCGACAGCTCTGGTTCGTCGACACCATGGCCGAGCTGGAGGAGCGGCTGCGCCAACGGGGCGAACGGGCCACCGCCTGACTGAATGGCGGGAGGGCGTTGAGCCGGGCCCCCGGGGTCATGCCCCCACCCTCGCCGGTGGCTCCGCCCTCTCAACCAACGCCGCGCAGACATCGATCAGCCGGGCGCGCAGATGGCCAGCTCGCTGCGAGAACTCGCGTTGACGAGCCGCGTACTCTGCCTTGCCCTCTGGCGTCTCGACGGCTACCGCCGGTTGCCCATACGAGGAGAAGTCGTACGGGGATGCCTGCATGTCGAGTAGCCGGATGTCCCTTGCCAACTCGAAGCAGTCGAGCGACAGGTCGCCAGGAACCGCCGGGCCCAGCTTGGTTGCCCACTTGTGGCAGTCCATGGAGGCGTGCAAACAGCCTGGCTGGTCAAGCTCTACCTGGCTCTCTCGGGTGGGTTGGAGCCGGTTGAGGCTGACTGCGTCCGGGGTGAAGAACCGGAAGGCATCGAAGTGTGTGCAGCGGATCTGGTGAGACTCGACTACCGCGTCAGTGCCCTCTTGCCCAAGTCGCAGGGGGAGTGGATGCCGGTGCTCACGTTGGCGGTACACCATCGCCCACTCGTGCAGGCCGAAGCAGCCGGTGAAGGCTGGCCGGGACGCGATCGCGGACAACAGTCGATGGATGAAGCGCACTGACTCAGCCCGCTCGGCGAGGAACGCTGCCACGTCGAAGCTCACGACCCCGTCCGCGTCTGTGGCATACCAACGCCACTGCTGGTGTGGGGCAGAGCCGTTCGGTCCGGGCTCCAAGGAGACGCCGACGCCGGGGTGCCACCGTCGCAGCACGGAGGGTCTGGTGCCGTAGTAGTCGTACAAGAAGTCATCGATCGCGTGGCGTTCCCTCGTGGCCTTGCGGGCACGGTGGCCTGCGGTGAGGGAGTCGGCGCGCTTTTCGTGAGCTGTCAAGAGGGGAAGCCAGGTTGTTGCGGGAAGGGTGATCGCGGCCCGGCGGGCCTGCGAGTCGGCCGCGTCGAGGGCGGCGGGTGCGAGGGCGGCGGTCACGGTCCCCAGGGTACGACCGCCGCCCGGCCGGTGGTCAGGGCACGTCCACCCGGACCCCGGCGGAGAAGACCCCGCTGCGCAACTCCAACTGCTTCGGTTTCGGTGCCCCGTTGACCGTGAAGACCAGCGGCAGCACCTCCCGGTTGCCGGCCGCGACCGGTTGGGCGAAGACGTCCCGGCCCAGGTTCGCCAGCCGGGTGGCCGGCTCGTCGGTGCTGACCCAGTTGCCCCCGGGCAGGTAGGCGCGCTGGAGTTGGCCGTGCCAGGTCTGCTGCTCGGGTGTGAGGTTGCGCACCCCGACGGTGGCCTGGCACTGGCGGCCCGTCAGGCCGGCGGTCTCGCAGGTCACCCGGTAGACGGTGAACTCGAACGCGTTCTCGCGTAACGGGACTCCGACGCTGCCGGTGGCGCTCTGGCCCATCCAGGCGCCGCTGGTCGGCTGCTTGGTGGTGTCGATGGCGGCGACCCGCTGGGTGGCGGTCCACGCCGCCGCGAAGACCACGCCCGCCAGGATCGCCGCGGCCACGCCGACGATCAGCAGGACCGGTGGGCTCCGGCGTCGCCCGGACGAGCCGGGCGCGGCCGGGCGCGGGTAGACCGTGCCGCCGCCGGGTGCGGCGGCTCCGCCCGCGTACGTCGGATTGCCGGCGACGGTCGGGGCGGTGCCGGTCGGCTCGACGCCGCTGCGCCGCCGCCGGGCCCGCTGCCACCGCCAGATGCCGCCGGCGGCGAGGACCAGCAGCGCGGCCAGCGCCGCCGCCAGGATCGGCGGCCGGCGCCAGGCCGGGGCCGCCTCCTCCACCTTGGCCGCCGGGACGGGCGCGGCCTGCCAGGTCGCGGTGGCGCAGTCGTACGGCCGGTTGCCGTCGCTGGTGTACGCGCAGGCCGGCGCGGTCACCGACGTGCCCGGCGCGGTCGCCGCCAGGGCGGTGTCCAGCGTCGTGGTGCTGCGGGCCGGCAGCCGAAGCCGCCAGGTCACCTCGCCGGTGCCGTTGGCCGCGGACCGGGTGGCCCGCCCGCCCGCGCTGACCGCGGTCGTCGATGCGCCGGCTGGCAGCTCCTGCCGCACAGTGGTGTCGAGCGGGGTGCTGGTGTCGTTGCGGACCCGGATCCGGTAGCCCGGCACCGGCGTCCCGGCCGGCGCCACCGTCACGGTGACCGGTGGGGCCGGTCGGGGCGCACCGGGATTCGCGGTGGTGGCCATCCCCGGTGCCGGCACCGCCGGTGTCACCGGGATCACGGCTCCGGTCGCCGCCACCCCGGGTGCCACCGGCGGCGCGTGCCCCGCCGCCGCAACCGGTGCGCCGGTACCGCCCGGTGTGCCCGGGCCCCTCGGCGTGGGTGCGGCGGCCGGGCTCGCCGGTGCGCTGACCGCAGCGGGTGCGGCCTCGGCCCTGGTCGCGGGTGTCGCCGTGGGCAGGGCCGGCACGGCGGCGAGGACGCCCAGGCCGTGCACGAACACGGCGAGGGCCCTGTGGTGTCGTCTCGATGCAGGCATACGAACGAACCTCCGGAGCCGACGGTAGGGGCGGGGACCCTCCGCCCGGGTACGAAGCGTCGAAGACCGCCCCGACCGCCGGCCGGTCACGTATGCTGCGCCGACGCCGACGCCGACGCCGACGCCGACGCCGACGCCCGGCGTCGGCGGGATGCCGCCGCGCGGGCGGGGGTTAGATTGGCCTGGTGCGTATCGCTCGTTTTGCTCATGCCAAGGGAATGTCGTTCGGGGTCGTCGAGGGCGAGCCGGGGGTGGGTCCGCAGGGCCTGACCATCGCCGAGATCGAGGGCCACCCGTTCGGCCAGGTCACCTTCTCCGGCGCCCGTTGGGCTCTCTCCGACGTCCGGCTGCTCTCGCCGATCCTGCCGAGCAAGGTGGTCTGCGTCGGCCGTAACTACGCCGAGCACGCCGCCGAGCACGGCAGCGAGGTGCCGAAGGAGCCGCTGCTCTTCCTGAAGCCGTCCACGTCGGTGATCGGGCCGCGGGACGCGATCCGGCTGCCCATCTTCTCCAAGCAGGTCGAGCACGAGGCGGAGCTGGCCGTGGTGATCGGCGCCCCAGGTGCCCGTCGAGCCGACCGGGCCGCCGCGGAGAAGGCCATCTTCGGCTACACCTGCGCCAACGACGTGACGGCGCGGGACCTCCAGCGCTCGGACGGGCAGTGGACCAGGGCCAAGGGCTTCGACTCGTTCTGCCCCATCGGCCCCTGGATCACCACCGGACTGGACGTCTCCGACCTGGAGATCCGCTGCGAGGTGGGTCGCAACCCGGAGGAGATGGAGGTACGCCAGCTGGGCCGGACGAAGGACATGGTCTTCGACGTACCGGCCCTGGTGTCCTACATCTCGCACGTGATGACGCTGCTTCCCGGCGACGTGGTGCTGACCGGCACGCCGGCGGGGGTTAGCCCGCTCACGGAGGGGGATACGGTCAGCGTGCGGATCGAGGGGATCGGCGAGCTCACCAATCCGGTGGTGCCCGTCGCCTGATGCGTCCGACGCCCCGTTTTCGCAGGCCACAGGCGTTTCGGGGGGTTGGATTTGGCCCGCTGGTGCGGGGAGGGTAAAGTTCATTCCCGGCACCGCAAGGGGCCAATGGGGTATGGGGTAATTGGCAGCCCAACTGATTCTGGTTCAGTTAGTCTAGGTTCGAGTCCTGGTACCCCAGCGCAACCGCGGATTCGCGAGAATCCCGGACGCTGGATTCTGGCGGAGTTCCGCTCCGCCCCTCGCGGGGGGCGGCAGATGATCTCTGATGGAGTGCAGCTTCCCCGCCCGCCAGGGTGGGGAAGCAAATGAAGTTCTGGCCCCGTCGTCTAGTGGCCCAGGACGCCGCCCTCTCAAGGCGGTAGCGCCGGTTCGAATCCGGTCGGGGCTACAGTGCTGACAGCCCGTCCCACTCCGGTGGGGCGGGCTGTTTCGTGTGCCCGGTGCCTCCGCAAGGCCGTCTCCGCCGCTGCGGACCTCGAGCCCCGGACCCCCTCGTCGCTCACCGTGGGCGGTGCCGCTAGACTACAGCGGCACCGCCCACCCATGGCGGTGAAGCAGGAAAAGTGCCTGGCCCCGTCGTCTAGTGGCCCAGGACGCCGCCCTCTCAAGGCGGTAGCGCCGGTTCGAATCCGGTCGGGGCTACAACACAGAACGGCCCGTCTCGCGCGAGCGAGGCGGGCCGTCCGCTTTCTCCGCAGTCCCGACTCGGGCTCCTGCTCCCCGTGCTGCTGCCCGGCCCGAAGAGCGGTGATGCCCCAGGCGTGGCCCCGGAGAGCGTGATTCGTGAGGCGCGGCCCCGGGAGAGGGTGTGATTCCGAGGCGTCGGCCCGGCGAGCGGTGGTTCCTGGCCAGGCGTCGGCCGGCGAGCGAAGGGGCTCCGTGAGCCTCGGCCCGCCGAGCGGGAGTCCTGAGGTGTGTCGCAGACGCTTTGGAGCTGATGTCGTAAACGACTCATGGGTGCGGTCCGGCGGCCGGCGGCGGGCGGGCCTTCGCCCGTGATCCGTTCACGACATCAGCTCCAAAGTGGGCCGCCACCGGTCCCAGCAGTCGACCAGGCCCGTTGAGCTCGCCCGCCCCGGCCTGCCCCATCTCGGTGATCAAGAGGTTTGCGTCACGTCCGAGGATGGATCCGTACGCAGATCTCCTGGTCGATTTCGGCAGCCGGGTGGGCCAGGCCAGACGCCGGGTGGGTCGGGTGCCGGGTGGGGTGAGGCTGTTCAGGGCCGGGCAGAGCAGGCAGGGCAGGGCAGGGCAGGCAGGGCAGGACGGGCGGGCGGGCGGGGCGGGTGAAGGCAGGGCGGGCGAGCGCGAGGGCCTGGTGGGCGGGCAGGGGTGGGGCTGGCGAGGGGAGAGGCCGGGGGAGGGGGAGGGGCCGGGGGAGGGAGAGAGGCCGGGGGAGGGAGAGAGGCCGGGGGAGGGGGTCAGAGGCCGGAGAGGCGTTGGCCGGCTCGGACGACGGCCATGGCGTGGCGTTCGCCGGGGCGGCGGCCCAGGCGTTCGATGGGGCCGGAGATGCTGATCGCGGCGATCACCCGGCCGGTGCGGTCGCGAATCGGGGCGGAGACGCTCGCCACGCCCGCCTCCCGTTCGGCGACGCTCTGCGCCCAGCCGCGGCGGCGTACCTCGGCGAGGGTGCGGCCGGTGAACTTGGCGCGCGGCAGCAGCGGCATGACCGCCTCCGGGGGCTCCCAGGCGAGCAGGATCTGCGCGGCCGAACCGGCCGTCATCGGCAGTACCGAGCCGACCGGCACGGTGTCCCGCAGACCGCTGGCCCGCTCGGCGGCGGCCACGCAGACCCGCTCGTCGGCGCGGCGCAGGTAGAGCTGGGCGCTTTCTCCGGTGGCATCCCGCAGCGCGGCCAGCAACGGCTGGGCGGCCGTCAGCAGCACGTCCGGCGCGGCGTTGGCCAGCTCGCCGAGCCGGGGCCCCGGACGCCAGCGCCCCTGGGTGTCCCGGACCAGCATCCGGTGGATCTCCAGAGCCTGCGCCAGCCGGTGCGCGGTGGCCCGGGGCAGCTTGGTGCGTTCAACGAGTTCGGCCAGGCTGGCGCCGTCGACACAGGCGGCCAGGATGACCACCGCCTTGTCGAGGACGCCGACACCGCTCATACTGTGTCCCACAAGCCGAAACTTACCTCCCAGAATTTAGGATGTCCAGATGGTGGGAGTCACTCAACCGAGGACCCTGGCCGAGAAGGTCTGGGACGCGCACGTCGTACGGACCGCCGTGGGCGAGCCGGACCTGCTCTATATCGACCTGCACCTGTTGCACGAGGTGACCAGCCCGCAGGCGTTCGACGGGCTGCGCCTGGCCGGCCGCCGGGTCCGCCGTCCCGACCTCACGCTCGCGACCGAGGACCACAACACCCCGACCGGGTACGACGACCCCAGCTTCCGGTCACGCCGCGGTGACCTGCTCACCATCGCGGACCCCACCTCGCGTACGCAGATCGAGACGTTGCGCCGCAACTGCGCCGAGTTCGGCCTGCGGCTGCACCCGCTCGGCGACGAGAACCAGGGCATCGTGCACGTCATCGGCCCGCAGCTGGGGGTCACCCAGCCCGGCATGACCATTGTCTGCGGCGACTCGCACACCGCCACCCACGGCGCCTTCGGCGCGCTCGCCTTCGGCATCGGCACCAGTGAGGTCGAACACGTGCTGGCCACCCAGACGCTGCCGCAGGCCCGCCCGCGCACCATGGCGGTCAACGTCACCGGCCAGCTCGGCCCCGGCGTCACCGCCAAGGACCTGGTCCTCGCGCTGATCGCCCAGGTGGGCACCGGCGGCGGGCGCGGCCACATCGTCGAGTACCGGGGCGAGTCGATCCGCGCGTTGTCCATGGAGGGGCGGATGACCGTCGCCAACATGTCCATCGAGTGGGGCGCCAAGGCCGGTCTGATCGCGCCGGACGAGACGACCTTCGCGTACCTCAAGGGGCGGGCGCACGCGCCGCAGGGCGCGGAGTGGGACGCGGCGGTCGAGTACTGGAAGACGCTCCCCACCGACGAGGGCGCGACCTTCGACGCCGAGGTGACCCTCGACGCCAGCCGGATCACCCCGTTCGTCACCTGGGGCACCAACCCGGGCCAGGGCGCGCCGCTCGGCTCGGCCGTGCCGGACCCGGAGGACTTCGGCACCGACGCGGAGCGGACCGCCGCCCGCCGGGCGCTGGAGTACATGGCCCTGACAGCGGGCACACCGCTGCGCGACCTCGCGGTCGACGTGGTCTTCGTCGGCTCCTGCACCAACGGGCGGCTGGAGGACCTGCGCGCCGCCGCCGACGTGCTGCGCGGGCACCAGGTCGCCGACGGCGTACGCATGCTCGTGGTACCCGGCTCCGCGGCCGTGCGCGAGGCGGCCGAGGCGGAGGGGCTGGACAAGGTCTTCGTCGACGCGGGCGCCGAGTGGCGTTTCGCCGGCTGCTCGATGTGCCTGGGCATGAACCCGGACACCCTCTCCCCGGGTCAGCGCTCGGCCTCGACCTCCAACCGCAACTTCGAGGGCCGTCAGGGCCGGGGAGGGCGCACCCACCTGGTGTCCCCGCCGGTCGCCGCCGCCACCGCCGTGGTCGGCCGGCTCGCCGCCCCCGCCGACCTGTAGAAGGGCAGCCGAGAGATGGACAAGTTCACCACCCACACCGGCACCGCCGTGCCGCTGCGCCGCTCCAACGTGGACACCGACCAGATCATCCCGGCCGTGTACCTCAAGCGGGTGACCCGAACCGGTTTCGCGGACGGACTCTTCAGCGCGTGGCGGGAAGATCCGGCATTCGTGTTCAACGATCCGGTCCATTCCGGGGCGTCGATTCTCGTGGCCGGTCCTGAGTTCGGCACCGGATCATCGCGGGAGCACGCCGTCTGGGCGCTGCGCGACTGGGGCTTCCGCGCGGTGATCTCGCCGCGATTCGGTGACATCTTCCGGGGCAACGCGCTCAAGGAAGGGCTCCTTCCGGTGGAGCTGGAATTGAAAGCCGTCGAGGAGATCTGGGACCGGGTCGAGTCCGACCCGACCACCGAGGTCACCGTCGACCTGGTCGCCCGCGAGGTCCGGGTCGGTCCGGCCAGTTGGTCGTTTCCGCTGGACGACCACAGCCGCTGGCGGCTGATGGAAGGCTTGGATGACATTGGACTCACCCTTCGACACGCCGTGGAGATCAGCGCGTACGAGGCGTCCCGACCGTCGTTCAAGCCCGCCGTGGCATAGCCGTACGCCCGAACGCTCATCGGTTTTCGCCCCCACCGGTCCGCCCGGCGGGGGCGAATCCGTTACGACACAAGGGCTTTTTTCCACCGAATGTTTGTGTCCAGGCAGCACAGGGCATACCGTGCGCGCAGAATGGCTCGCGTCGAGTCAGTTGCACAATCGGGAGGAAGTCGTGAACAAGGCCGAGCTCATCGAGGCGCTCGCCGCTCGCCTGGGGGACCGGAAGACGGCGATGGCGGCGCTCGACGCGGTCATCGCCGAGGTCCAGACGGCGGTCACCAAGGGCGAGAAGGTGGCGATCACCGGATTCGGAGCGTTCGAAAAGCGTGTCCGGGGTGCCCGAACAGCGCGCAACCCGCGTACCGGGGAGGCGGTGAAGGTCAAGAAGACAGCCGTCCCGACCTTCCGCCCCGGCACCGGATTCAAGGAGATGGTGGCCAGCGGCAAGGTGCCCAAGGCCGCCGCGCCGGCGAAGAAGACCACCACGGCCGCCGCCAAGACCACCGGCGCGAAGGCGACGGGGGCCAAGGCAGCCGGTGCCAAGGCAGCCACCGCGAAGAAGACGACCGCCGCGGCCGCCAAGAAGACCACCGCGGCAAAGGCCACCGCGGCCAAGGCTGCCACCACCAAGAAGGCCGCCCCGGCGAAGAAGACCGCCGCGGCCACCAAGACCGCCGCGGCCACGAAGACCACGACGGCGGCGAAGAAGACCACGGCCGCCAAGAAGGCCCCGGCGAAGAAGGCTCCGGCCAAGACCACGGCCGCCAAGAGCACGGCGGCCAAGAAGGCCCCGGCGAAGAAGGCTCCGGCCAAGAAGGCCGCCGCCCGGCGCTGACCTGCGCACGTACGCCCGCGAGGGGCGCCCACCGCACGGTGGGCGCCCCTCGCGCCGTCCCCGGGCCGGTGGGTGCCCCCCCGTTGACCGGAAGCCCGCCACGTGCGCAGAAGTCGCCGGCTCAGAGCTGTTCGGCGGCGACCAGCCGGTCGGCGGCGAAGGCGAGCAGCCAGCCACCGCCCTTCGGGGTGGTGAAGTCGTCGGGCCGCCCGGTCAACCGCTCCAGCGCGCCCGGGATCACCTTGCCCTGGCTGCACACCGCGACCGGCTCGCCGGCGGCGGCCAGTTCCGCCAGCCGGCCCGCGGCGGCCAGCGCGCACTCGTCGCCCAGCTGGCCCGGCCGCGGCTCGTCCAGGTCGCCGTGCACCTCGATCGGCAGGTCGAGCAGGGCGGCCGCCGGGTCGAGGGTCTGCACGCAGCGGCGCGCCGAGGCCGACAGCAACCGGGTGGGGCGGACCAGTGCCACCAGCGGGGCCAGCGCCTCGGCCTGGGCCCGGCCGGTCGCGTCCAGCGGACGCCCGTCGTCCGGGCCGGACCAGGTGGTCCGCTTGCCGGCCTGTGCGTGCCGGACCAGTGCGATCGTCGCGGTGATGCGGGGCAGCGCGGCGAACGCGGCCAGCACCTCCGCGTCGTGCGGGTAGCTGACCAGGCGGACCGCCTCGTCGACGGCGAGCCAGCGCACCTCGTCGACCTCGGTGCCGGGCTGGAAGCCGCCCTCGCCCACCGCCCGCATCGACCAGTGGTCCACCGTCTTCGGCCGGCCCTCGCTGCGGTAACGCACGGTGGGGAGCCGGACCTGCGGGACGGCCCGGACGTCGGTCTCCTCGGCCACCTCGCGGACGGCGGCCAGCAGCGGGTGCTCGCCGTGCTCGAGCTTGCCCTTCGGCAGCGACCAGTCGCCGTAGCGGGGCCGGTGCACCAGGCAGACCCGTACGCCACCGTCGGTGTCCGGCCGCCAGGCCACCCCGCCGGCCGCCCGGATGCCGACTGGTTGCTCCTGCACCATCTGGTCACCCTACGTCCGGGCGACCGCCGCACGGGCCGCTGAGGTTCCTCCGGTGGCACCTCGACGGGGCCCGGACGCGCCCCGGCCGGCCGCCCCGGTCAGCCGGCGGTCCCGCCGACCCGGCGCAGCAACAGTTCCTGCAGGCGCGTCAGCGGCTCCTCGGCAGTGCCGGTACGGCGGGTCCAGGTGCCGTCGCCGGCCAGCTCGAACGCGTCCACGTCGGGGCTGAACGCGGCGGTCAGCACGTGGTCGAGTTCGGCCCGGGCGACCGGGTCGCTCACCTGAACCAGGGCCTCCACCCGCCGGTCCAGGTTGCGGTGCATCAGGTCGGCCGAGCCCATCCAGAACTCCGCGTCGCCGTTGTTGCCGAACCGGAAGATCCGCGAGTGCTCCAGGAACCGGCCGAGGATGGAGCGGACCCGGATGTTCTCCGACAGCCCCGGCACCCCCGGCCGCAGCGTGCACATGCCCCGGATCAGCAGGTCGACGTGGACGCCGGCCCGGGACGCCCGGTAGAGCGCGTCGGTGATCTCCTCGTCGACCAGCGCGTTCACCTTGAACTGCACCAGCCCCGGCATGCCGAGGCGGACGTGCGCGATCTCCCGGTCGATCCGTTCGATCAGGCCGCTGCGGATGCCCTGCGGTGCCACCAGCAGCCGCCGGTACGCCGTCTGCCGGCTGTAGCCGGTGAGCACGTTGAACAGGTCGGTCAGGTCGGCGCCGATCTCCGGGTCGGCGGTGAGTACCCCGAAGTCCTCGTAGAGCCGGGCGGTCTTCGGGTGGTAGTTGCCGGTGCCGATGTGGCAGTAGCGGCGGATCTGGTTGCCCTCCTGGCGTACCACCAGGGCGGTCTTGCAGTGCGTCTTCAGGCCCACCAGGCCGTACACGACGTGGCAGCCGGCGCGCTCCAGGGTGCGTGCCCAGCCGATGTTGGCCACTTCGTCGAAGCGCGCCTTCAGCTCCACCAGCACCACCACCTGCTTGCCGGCGGCGGCCGCGTCGACCAGCGCGTCGACGATCGGGGAGTCGCCGCTGGTGCGGTAGAGGGTCTGCTTGATGGCGAGCACGTCCGGGTCGGCGGCGGCCTGCTCGATGAAGCGCTGCACGCTGGTGGCGAACGAGTGGTACGGGTGGTGCACCAGCACGTCCCCGTCCCGCAGGGTGGCGAAGACGCTGCGCGGCACCTCGCCCTCGGTGAGCCGGGGGTGGGTGGCCGGCACGAACGGCGGGTCCTTCAGGTCCGGCCGGTCGGCCTCGGCGTAGAGCTGCCAGAGCGCGGACAGGTCGAGCAGACCGGGCACCCGCAGCACCTCCTGGTCGTGCATGTCCAGCTCCCGGACGAGCAGCTCCAGCATGTGGTCGGAGATCGAGGCGTCCACCTCCAACCGGACCGGCGGGCCGAAGCGGCGCCGGGCCAGTTCCCGTTCGAGGGCCTGGAGCAGGTCCTCGTCGCGGTCCTCGTCGACCTCCACCTCGGCGTTGCGGGTGACCCGGAACAGGTGGCACTCGACCATCTGCATGCCGGAGAAGAGCTGCCCCAGGTGCACCGAGATCAGGTCCTCCACCGGCACCATCCGCACCCCGGGCTGGTCCCCGGTGACCCGGACGAACCGGGGCACGTTGTTCGGCACCTTGACCCGGGCGAAGAGCTCCGAGCCGCCGTCCGGGTCGCGGACCGTCACCGCCAGGTTGAGCGACCGCCCCGAGATGTACGGGAACGGGTGGGCCGGGTCGACCGCGAGGGGGGTCAGCACCGGGAAGATCTGTTCCCGGAAGTACGCGCGGAGCCGTTCCCGTTCGGGGTCGTCCAGGTCGGCCCAGCGCAGGACGCGGATGTCCTCGGCGGCCAGCTTCGGCAGCACGTCCTCGACGAAGCACGTGGCGTGCCGGGCGACCAGCGCCGCGGCCTTCTCGGCGACCAGCTCCAGCTGGGTGCGCAGCGGCATCCGGTCGCCGCCGCGCACCGGCAGGCCGGCCTGGAGTCGCCGCTTCAGCCCGGCGACCCGCACCATGTAGAACTCGTCCAGGTTGCTGGCGAAGATGGCCAGGAACTTGACCCGCTCCAGCAGCGGGGTGCGCGGGTCCTCGGCGAGCGCCAGCACCCGGGCGTTGAAGTCCAGCCAGGAGAGCTCCCGGTTGAGGAAGCGGTCCTCCGGCAGCGGCGCGGCGGCCCGCGGCTCGCCGTCCGGTCCGGTCGGCGGGGTGGGCCGATCGCCCGGGTCGAGCACCTCGTCCAGCCCGGCCGAGGCCCCGGCGGCGCTGGCGCCGGGGGAGTCGGGCGCGGTAGCGGCGGCACGGGTGCCGCCGCGGCGGCGGGCGCCGTTGCGGGAGCCGGTCGGGTCGGCGGCGTGGGACTGGCCGGCGGGGTGCTCGCGAGGGGTGCTCACCCGCTCATAATCACCCGATCCCGGTTAACGCAAAATGAACTCGGGCCGGTCGGCTTCAGGTCATCGTCGGCAATGTCACCCGGACGACCCCGCCGTCCGGACCGAGGTCCACCCGCAGCCGCTGCCCGAGGCGGAGCAGCCGCAGCCCGGAGGCGTCGAAGGCGTGCGCCGGGAAGGCCAGCTCGGTGCCGTCGTCCAGGAGCAGCACGCCGGTGCGGGTCCGCGCGTCGAAGGTTGCCACCGTGCCCTGCATGCCAGCACCGTACCCTGGGGCGCTCGTCAGCGGGCCGCGGCGAGTGCCGCCGTGCGCGGCCCCAGCCCGAGCCGCCGCGCCGCCGCCAGGTCGGCCGCGGTGTCCACGTCGCGGCGCAGCGAGGGCCACGGCCCGGCCAGCGGCAGCGCCCCGCTCGCGGCGTGCGCCGCCGCGGAGCCGACCCCGAACCGGGGATCCAGGGGCATCCCGGGTGGTGTGGTGAGCAGCACGGTGCCGCTGCCCGGGGAGTCGGCCACGAAGCGGCGTACCCCCGGGTCGTCGGCGGCGGCCCGCAGCGCCGCCGCCAGCTCCGCCGGGCGCAGCGCCGGCAGGTCGGCGGTGAGCCCCGCCACCCAGGCGCCCGCGGCGGCGGCCGCGGCACCGTGGCGGAGCGCGGCGTTCAGCCCGGCCTCCGGCTCGTCCGGCACGATCCGGGCACCGGCGCCGAGCAGCGCCGCCGCCTGCTCGTCGCCGGTCACCACCAGGACCTCGGCGACCGCGGGGCAGGCCCGCACCGCGCGGACCGTGTCGGCCGCCAGAGCCAGCGCCAGCTCCTCGTGGGGTACGGCCGGCAGCGCGCCCCGCAGCCGGCTCTTGGCCGCGCCCAGGCGCTTCACCGGCACCACCACGGTCCACCTCGGCTGACGCACGCGACAATCCTGCCAGCGCCGGCGGCGGTACCCTCACTGGCCGTACCCGGGACGAGCAGGCATGATTTCCGCTGCGGGCCGCACCGGCGGGTGCGGCGCGTGGGTCGGGGCGACGAGGAGGCAGGGTGACACGGCGCAGGAGGCTGGGTTTCTGGCGACGTTTCGCCGTGGCGCTGGTCAAGCCCCTGATGCTGGCCTGGACCCGGCGCACCGGGCGCGGCGCCGAGCAGCTGCGCCGTGACGGCGGCATCATCATCGTGCCCAACCACATCTCGCACGCCGACCCGCTGGTCTCCGCGCACTTCATCTACGATGCCGGCCGCTGGCCGCAGTACCTCGGCAAGGCCAGCGTGTTCCGGGTGCCGGTGATCGGCTGGATCCTGCACCGCTGCAAGCAGATCCCGGTGGAACGCGGCACCGCCGACGCGGTCAAGTCGCTGGACAAGCTGATCGCCGCGCTCGACTCCGGCGGCGCGGTGGTGATCTACCCGGAGGGCACCACCACCCGGGAGCCGCAGTTGTGGCCGATGAAGGGCAAGACCGGGGCGGCCCGGCTGGCGCTGGCCACCGGCGCGCCGGTCATCCCGATCGCGATGTGGGGCCCGGAGAAGCTGTTCGATCCGCGGACCAGCCGCTTCGGTCTGCGGCCCCGCATCCCGGTGACCGTGGTCGCCGGCGAGCCGGTCGACCTGAGCCGGTGGGCGGGCGCCACCCCGACCCGGGTGGTGCTGGAAGAGATGACCGACGAGATCATGTTGAGCCTGCGCGACCTGCTCGCCGGCATCCGGGGTGGCACGCCGCCCCCGCTGTGGGAACGTCCCGCCCGTCCGCGTACTCCCGAGGTGACCGAATGAGCGAGCGGATCGACCAGCGTAGTGCGTCGGTGCCTCATGGTGTTGCCGACCGAAGGGAGGCGACGGCATGAGCGGCCACGTGGCGGTGCTGGGAGCCGGTTCCTGGGGGACCGCCTTCGCCAAGATCCTCGCTGACGCCGGCCGGGACGTGACGATCTGGGCCCGGCGGGAGTCGGTGGCCGAGGCCATCCGGGCCCACCGGCGCAACCCGGACTACCTGCCCGACCTGCGGCTCCCCGAACGGGTCACCGCGACCGGCGAGGCCGCCAAGGCGATCTCCGGCGCCGAGCTGGTGGTGCTCTCGGTGCCCTCGCAGACGCTGCGCGGCAACCTCGCCGACTGGGCCGGCCACCTCGCCCCGGACTCGACCCTGGTCTCCCTGATGAAGGGGATCGAGTTGGGCACCACCAAGCGGATGAGCGAGGTGATCGTGGAGACCGCCGGGGTCAGCCCGGACCGGGTGGTGGTGGTCTCCGGCCCCAACCTGGCCCCCGAGATCGCCGCCGAGCAGCCCGCCGCGACCGTGGTCGCCGGCACCGACGCGCGCCGCGCCGCGCTGGTGCAGTCCTCGATCCGGACGCCGTACTTCCGCCCGTACACCAACGACGACGTGATCGGCTGCGAGCTGGGCGGGGCGGTCAAGAACGTGATCGCCCTGGCGTACGGGATCGCCACCGCGATGGGGTTCGGCGACAACACCCGGGCGATGCTGATGACCCGCGGGCTCGCCGAGACCGCCCGGCTGGGCGTGGCACTCGGTGCCGACCCGATCACCTTCGCCGGCCTGGCCGGCATGGGTGACCTGGTCGCCTCCTGTTCCTCGCCGCTGGCCCGCAACCGCACCTTCGGCGAGCACCTCGGCCGGGGGGAGACGCTGGAGCAGGCGCAGGCGGCGACCCGGCAGACCGCCGAGGGCGTGAAGAGCTGCCTGGCCATCCGGGACCTGGCCCGGGCGCACGGGGTGGAGATGCCGATCACCGAGCAGATCGAGCGGATCTGCCACGAGGGCATGGACCCCCGGCTCGCCGTGGACGCCCTGATGAGCCGCACCGCCAAGCCGGAGTCGTACGAGTGAGCGCTGCCGCGCCGCAGTGGCGGGACGGCACCCGCTGCGTCCGCGCCGGACTGCCGGAGCCTGCGCCGGGGGACCCGTTTCTGCCCGGGCCGGTCTTCGCCGCGCCCTACCACCTCGACCCCTGGGAGGGGCCGGCCGCCGCGGCGAACGGCTACGGCCGGCCGGACAACCCGACCCGCCGGCTGCTGGAATCGGCCATCGGCGAGCTGGAGGGGGGCGACTGCCGCGTCTTCGCCTCCGGGCAGGCGGCCATCACCGGGCTGCTGCTGGCCGTGCTGCGGCCCGGTGACACCGTGCTCCTTCCCGCCGACGGGTACTTCCCGGTGCGCGCCTTCGCCACCGCCACCCTGGAACAGCTGGGGGTACGGGTCGGGTTCGTGCCGACCGTCGGGCCGTACCCGTCGTTCGAGGGCGTCCGTCTGCTGATGCTGGAGACCCCGGCGAACCCCGGCCTGGACGTGGCCGACGTCGCCGCGCTCGCGGGGCGGGCGCACGCCGCGGGCACCCTGCTCGTGGTCGACAACACCACCGCCACCCCGCTCGGGCAGCGCCCGCTGGACCTCGGCGCCGACCTGGTGGTCGCCTCCGGCACCAAGGCGCTGACCGGGCACTCCGACCTGCTCCTCGGCTACGTCGCGGCCCGCTCGGCGGAGCTGCTGGAGACGCTGACCGCCTGGCGCACCACCACCGGTGCGGTCCCCGGGGCCTTCGACGCCTGGCTGGCGCACCGGTCACTGGCCACCCTCGACCTGCGGCTGGCCCGGCAGTCCGCCAACGCGGCGGCGGTCGCCGAGCTGCTCGCCGGGCGGGACGACGTGACCGGGTTGCGCTGGCCGGGGCGGCCGGAGGACCCGGCGTACCCGGTGGCGTCGGCGCAGATGCGGCGGATGCCCGGGGTGGTCTCCTTCGACCTCGGCGACGCCGACCGGGTGGGCCGGTTCGTCGCCGCCGCCCGGCTGGTCGCCGCCGCGACCTCCTTCGGTGGCCTGCACACCACCGCCGACCGGCGGGCGCAGTGGGGCGACGACACGGCGCCGGGCTTCGTGCGGCTCTCCTGCGGGGTCGAGGACACCGCCGACCTGGTCTCCGACATCGCCGCCGCGCTGGACGCCGCCGGGGCGGTCCGTCCGCTATCGTGATGCCGGCCCGCAGGAGGCCCCGACCCGAGGAGGTGAGTCCGATCCGCCCGACAGCAGGAACGGCGCTCCCCTCCGAGTCCCCGTCGCACCGCTAGGCGACGGCCGGGAGCGCCGACGAGCGTTCCCGAAAGGCACCCCATGGCACCGACCACGTTCCACTCCGACCGTACCGCCCTCGTCTCGCGGCTGCGCGCCGCCGGCTGCGTCTACGCCGAGGACGAGGCGGAACTGCTCCTCGCCGCCGCCGACTCCGCCGAGGCGCTGACCGCGCTCGTCGACCGCCGGGTCGCGGGCGTTCCCCTGGAACACCTGCTCGGGTGGGCCGAGTTCTGCGGGCTTCGGGTCGCCGTCGACCCCGGCGTCTTCGTGCCCCGCGCGCGTACCGCCCTGCTGGTGGAGGCCGCGGCCCAGGTTGCCGGGCCGGCGCCGGTGGTGGTCGACCTCTGCTGCGGCTCCGGGGCCACCACCCTGGCGCTCGCCGGGCGGCTCGCCCCCCGCTGGCTCGCCGCCGTCGACGTGGACTCGGCCGCGGTGGCCTGCGCCTGCCGCAACCTCGCTGGCCGGGATGTGCCGGTCCTGCGGGGCGACCTGTACGACCCGCTCCCGCCGGCCTGGCGGGGCCGCCTCGACCTGGTGGTGGCCAACGCCCCGTACGTGCCGACGGAGGCGGTGGCGCTGCTGCCGGCCGAGGCGCGGCTGCATGAGGCGCCGGTGGCCCTGGACGGCGGGGCGGACGGGCTGGCCGTGCTGCGCCGGGTGGCGGCCGGCGCGGTGGACTGGCTGGCGCCCGGTGGCCACCTGGTGGTCGAGATCAGCGACGGCCAGGCGGACGCGCTCTGCGCGTCGATGAGCGCGCTGGGTCTGCTGCCGACGGTGGTGCGCGCGCCGGAGTGGGAGGCCACCGCGGTCACCGCCTGCCGGCCGGGCTGACCGGGCCCACCGGCCGGGCCCACCGGTTTCGCGCGTCGGCCGGTGGGCGGCCCGGCGCGTCGCCGGGTCGTCGCGGTGGATGACCGTTCGCGGCCTGGCGGGTGCGGGAAACGGGAACTAGCCTCGCATCAGGTGCGGGCGGGAGGCGGTGGCGGTGGGCGGCGTGGACGTGCCGGTGGTGGTCGGTCTGGACAATGGCGGCACGAGCGACAACGCCACCGTGCTCACTGTGGACGGCCGTTTCCTGGTCGACGGGCTGCTGGAGATCCCCAGCGAGGTCGAGGCCGGCCCGGAGGCGGCGATCGAGGCGCTGGCCCGCGCGCTGGACGGCGTCCTCGCGCACACCGGCGTGCCCCGCGAGCTGGTGCGGGCGGTGGGGCTGGACACGCCGGGGCCGGCCAGCGCCACCGGGGTGATCTCCTCCCGGGGGTCGACCAACTTCGCCCAGCCGGCCTGGCACGGGTACGACGTGCGCGGCGCCCTGGAACGGCGGCTCGGCCTGCCGGTGGTCTACCACAACGACGGCAACGCCGCCGCGCTCTACGCCCATCACGTCCACTTCGGACCGTACGCGATGGCCCGGTCCTCGGTGTCGGCCATCGTGGGCACCGGGCTGGGCGGCGGCGTGGTGGAGAACGGCCGGGTGGTGACCGGGGCGGCGGGGATGGCCGGCGAGTTCGGGCACGTGCACATCCCGCTGACCGGCCTGCTCGCCCCCGGCCAGCCGGAGCCGACCTGCGCCTGCGGCTTCGTCGGGGATGCGGAGAGCATCGCCTCGCTGACCGGGATCCGGCGCAGCCTGCTGCCGTACTGGCTGGCCCGCCACCCCGGCCATCCGCTCGCGGCCGAGCCGGCCGCCCGGGCCGCCAAGCTGCTGCGGGGGTACGCCGAGCGCGGCGACGAGCTGGCCCGGGAGGTCTTCGCCCAGCAGGCGGCGGCACTCGGCCGGCTGTTCACCATCGCGGCCAACTTCACCGACCCGCACGCGTACTTCGTCGGGGGCGGCGTGGTGGAGGCGGCGCCGGAGTTCCGGGACTGGTTCCTCGCGACCGTGCGCGAGCACACCGTGCTCCGCGCGGAGCAGGCCGCGGTGGCCACCTTCGCGCTGGTCCCCGACCGTGACATGGCCGGCGCGCGGGGCGTGGCCATCGCCGCCCTGGAGACCCTGCGCGCCGCCCCCACCCCCCACCCCACCCTCGCCACCTGACCCCCTGACACCCATCGGGTTGATCAAGAAGTTTGCGTACCGGAACGCGCCGGGCGACAGCGGGTGAAGGTCGTCGCCGTCGGCCGCCGACACGGCGCCGTCCCCGCCGGTGCTGACTGAGCCGACCACGCACCGTATCGGTACGGGTGACTGTTTGCGAGGCAGCTACGCGTCCTCCCGGGTATCACCATCGGCGCGCCGCCACCCACAGTAAGGTCGACCGGGTGAGCGCCGCTGGCGGCTCCGCAGCCGCGTACCGAGAGGTGACCCAGTGACCACCCCAGGCAAGACCCGCGTGGCGATCGTCTTCGGCGGCCGCAGCCCCGAGCACGGCATCTCCTGCGTCAGCGCCGGCAGCGTGCTCGGCGCGCTGGACCCCGACGAGTTCGAGGTGGTGCCGGTCGGCATCACCCGCCAGGGGCAGTGGGTGCTGGCCAGCGGTGACCCGAGCCGGCTCGCCATCGCCGACCGGAAGCTCCCGGAGGTCACCGCCGGTTCCGGCACCGAGGTGGTGCTCCGCGCCGACCCGACCGCGGGCGGCCTGATGGTGCTCGACCCGGCCGAAGGTCCGCGGGCGCTCGCCGACGTGGACGTGGTCTTCCCGGTGCTGCACGGGGCGTACGGCGAGGACGGCACCATCCAGGGCATGCTGGAGATGGCCGACATCCCGTACGTGGGCGCGAACGTCTTCGCCTCGGCCGCGGCGATGGACAAGGAGTTCACCAAGAAGCTCTGCGCCGTCGAGGGCATCCCCGTCGGCCCGTACGCGGTGCTGCGCAACGGGATGACGCTCAGCGAGCGGGACAAGGAGCGGCTCGGCCTGCCGGTCTTCGTCAAGCCGTCCCGGGCCGGCTCGTCGTTCGGCATCACCAAGGTCGACGACTGGGCGCAGCTCGATGCGGCGGTCGCAGGAGCCCGCGAGATCGACACGAAGGTGCTGGTCGAGGGCGCGATCGCCGGCCGGGAGATCGAGTGCGGCGTGCTGGAGGGTGAGGCCGGCGGGGCGCCCGAGGCGTCCGTGCTGGCCGAGGTGCGGGTGGTCTCCGGCCACGACTGGTACGACTTCGAGGCCAAGTACATCGACGACGCCTGCGAGTACGACATCCCCGCCGGGCTGCCGGACGAGGTGACCCGGCAGGTGCGGGAGTACGCCACCCGGGCCTTCACCGCGCTGGACTGCTCCGGCCTGGCCCGGGTCGACTTCTTCGTCACCCCGGAGCTGGACGTCTACCTCAACGAGATCAACACGATGCCCGGCTTCACCCCGACGTCGATGTTCCCCCGGATGTGGGCGGCCTCCGGCCTGGAGTACCCCAAGCTGGTCAACCGCCTGATCCGCACCGCCCTGCACCGCGATACCGGCCCCCGCTGACCCCGCCCCGGCACCCGTACCCCAAAATCGGCCCTCTTTCACGGAGAGAGTGGCCTCCCGTGCGTGGAAGTTCACTCTTTCCGTGAAAGTGTGCCCGGGGTGGGGTGAGTCAGGCGGTGCAGCCGGCGGGGGCGGGGCCGGCGGACGGGACGGAGGCGACGACCACGTCGGAGATCGGGGCGATCCACTGCAACGGCTGGTCGTACGCGCGGGGCACGGTCACCCGGATCGCGGTCTCCCGGTCGACGGTGGTGAGCACGGTGGCGTCGGCCTCCTCGGCCGCGTACCAGCAGACCTTGTTGACCGTCCAGACATCGGCGGTGGCGGGGAAGGACGGCTCCGCGCCGCCGCAGGCCACGGTGAGCGCCGGGTCGCCGTACGCGGCGTTCTGCTCGGCGCCGGCGGTCACCGGACGCTGCGCCAGGTCCCGTACCGACGGCGGCAGCTGCGACATCAGCGCCCGGCAGACGGTGGCCGGGCGGGCGTCCAGCGCCGGGGCGGCCATCTCGACCGGGGCGGTGGACTGCGCGCGGGCGGTGCTGGCGGTCGGGCTGGGCTCGGCGGCCGGGGAGTCCGGTGCCAGCTTGGCGAAGGTGAACCCGGCCACGGCCACCGTCACCGGCACCGCGACCAGGGTGGCGAACAGCGCGGCCCGGCGGGTCGACCGGTCCCGGCCCGGCCTGCGGGCGGCGGTCGGCTCGGCCGGCTTCGCGCCGGCGGTCTGGGAGGAAGTGATCTCGTCCACTTACAGGCGCACCACCGAACATGTGAGGGTGCGGGTGATGCCGGGCACCATCTGCACCTTGCTGACGATGAGTTTGCCGAGCTCGTCGACGGTGTTCGCCTCGGTGAGCACCACCACGTCGTACGGCCCGGTGACGGCGTCGACCCGTACCACGCCGGCAAGGTCCGCGATCAGGCCGGCCACGTCACGCGCCCGGCCGACCTCGGTCTGGATGAGGATGTACGCCTGTACCACGACTCGACCTCCGTCCGTCGCCGCCCGTGGGCGGCCCGAAGGGTGAAACTACCTTACGGAGCAGGCGTGATCCCTATCGGTGGTCGAGGGGAAGCAGTGAGCGAGCGCGGCGAGGGAGTGACATGAGTGTCGCGGGTGTCGGGGAGTTCGGCCTGATCGATCGGGTCACCGCCCGGCTGACGTACGGATCGGGCTGCCTGCTCGGCCCGGGGGACGACGCCGCGGTGGTGGCCGCCCCGGACGCGCGGGTCGCCGCGTCGACCGACGTGTTGGTCGAGGGGCGGCACTTCCGGCGGGACTGGTCCGGGGCGCGGGACATCGGCCACCGGGCGGCGGCGGCCAACCTGGCCGACATCGCCGCGATGGGCGCCACCCCCACCGCGCTGCTGGTCGCCCTCTGCATGCCGGCGGACCTGGAGACGAGCTGGGCGGAGGAGCTGGCCGACGGGCTGGCCGCGGAGGCGGCCACGGTGGGGGCGAGCGTGGTGGGCGGGGACATGTCCGCCAGCCCGACCCTGACCATCGCCGTCACCGCCCTCGGCGACCTCGGCGGCCGGCCGCCGGTGGTCCGCTCCGGGGCGCGGCCGGGGGACGTGGTCGCGGTGGCCGGACGCAGCGGCTGGGCGGCGGCCGGGCTGACCGTGCTCTCCCGCGGGTTCCGCACCCCCCGGCTGCTGGTCGAGGCGTACCGGCGGCCGGAGGTGCCGTACGCCGCCGGGCCGCACGCCGCCCGGCTCGGCGCCACCGCCATGATCGACATTTCGGACGGGCTCCTGGCCGACCTGGGGCACGTGGCGAAGGCCAGCGGTGTCGGCGTCGACGTGCACCGGGACGCCTTCGAGGTGCCCCAGCAGATGCGCGACGCCGCGCAGGCGCTCGGCGTCGACCCGTACTCGTGGATCCTCGGCGGTGGCGACGACCACGCGCTGGCCGCGACCTTCCCCCGGTCGGTGGCCCTGCCGGCGCAGTGGCGGCCGGTCGGCCGGGTGGTGGAGGGCTCGGGCGTCACCGTCGACGGTGAGAAATATGACGGCCCGGCCGGCTGGGATCACTTCCGGTAACGGCCGCTGCCGGTCGTACCCTTTACCGGTGAGTGAGATCGAGATTCGCGCGCTGGGCTTCGACTCGCCGGTGGCGCAGGCGCTGATCCGGGCGGCGCTGGCCGACCTGGGCCAGCGGTACGGCGGCAGCGGCGACGACACGCCGGTCGACGCGGCCGAGTTCGTCCCCCCGCAGGGTGCCTTCCTCATCGCCCACCTGGATGGCGAGCCGGTCGGCTGCGGCGGCTGGCGCAGCCACGGCGACGACACCGCCGAGCTGAAGCGGATGTACACCGCGCCGGCGGCCCGGGGGCGCGGCGTGGCCCGCGCGGTGCTGGCCGCGGTCGAGGAGTCCGCCCGGTACCACGGGCGCAAGCGGATGATCCTGGAGTGCGGCGACAGGCAGCCCGAGGCGATCGCCATGTACACCTCGGCCGGGTACGAGCCGATCCCCAACTTCGGCTTCTACCGGGACGCGCCGGGCTGCCTCTCCTTCGGCCGTACCCTCTGACCCGCGGCCCGGGCCGCTGACGGCCCGGCCGGGGCCCGGCTCAGCCGGGCCGAGCCGGTCGGCCAGGCGGGCGGCGGCCGGGACGGCGTACTGGCCCGCATCCCGGTAGTCGGGCGTCCGGGGCGGGCCAGCGGGACGTCGGTGACCTGTCACCGGGCCGGAGCGGGCGGACCCGGACACGCCAGTACCGACGGACCGTGACGGCCCGCCGGTACTGGCGGATGTTCGAGCTGGGGGCGTTACCGCGTCAGGCGCGGGTGACCTTGCCGGCCTTGATGCACGAGGTGCAGACCTGCATCTTCTTGGTGTTACCGCCACCGGCCGGGGTACGCACCGACTGGATGTTCGGGTTCCAGCGGCGGTTGGTCCGCCGGTGCGAGTGGGACACGTTGTGGCCGAAGCCCGGCCCCTTGCCACAGACGTCGCACACGCTAGCCACGGGATACTCCTGGGATTGAAACGTTCATGAGGTCGCCGGCAGGCGCTGCCCGGGCAACCTGGCCAGGTTACCCGATGGCCCGGGCGCCGGACCAACCGGCCCGGGCGGGCCGGTTCCGATGTGCGGCGGGCCACCGGCCCGGACATCCCGCCCGGCACGCCCGGCGATGGAAGCCGGCCCGGACGTCCCGCCCGGCGATGGAAGCCTGACGAAGGGACGCCGCCATGAGGGTAGTGCTCGCCGGGGCCTCGTGCTGCGCCGGCCGGCGGGGTGGGGGACACGCCGGGGGAGGACGGCCGACCCCGGCGGGTGTCGGTGCGCGACAGTAGGCTTCTGGCCGTGCTGGACACCCTCGACGCCGCCGCGGTGCGCCGGTGGTGCGCGAGTGGGCTCGCCGCGCTGCGACGCCACCAGGGCGAGATCGACGACCTGAACGTCTACCCTGTTCCCGACGGCGACACCGGCACCAACATGGTGCTCACCCTGACCTCCGCCCAGCAGGCGCTGGCGATGGACCTCGAAACGCTTCCCGGGGACGGGCCCACCGCGCACGGGCACGCGCTGCGGCTGATGGCGCGGGGGGCGCTGCTCGGCGCCCGGGGCAACTCCGGGGTGATCCTGTCGCAGATCCTGCGCGGCCTGGCCGACGCGCTCGCCGCCGTCCCCGCCGTCGGCGGCCGGGAGTTGGCCGCCGCGCTGCGCGACGCCGCCACCGCGGCCTACGCGGCGGTCGCCCGCCCGGTGGAGGGGACGCTGCTCACCGTCGTGGCCGCTGCCGCGGCGGCCGCCGAGCAGGCCGACAGCGACGACCTGCGCACGGTGGCCCGGGCGGCGGCGGGAGAGGCGGCCCGCGCCCTGGTCCGCACCCCGGAGCAGCTGCCCGAGCTGGCCCGGGCCGGCGTCGTCGACGCCGGCGGCCGGGGGCTGTGCCTCCTGCTCGACGCGCTGGTCGAGGTGATCACCGGGGAGAGCCCACCCCGGCCGGCGCCGGTGACCCGGGTGGTTCGACCGCCGCTCACCACCATCCGCGAGGCAGGCTCCGAGGAGTACGCGTACGAGGTGCAGTTCCTGCTCGACGCCGACCACGGGGCGGTGGCCCGGATGCGGGCCGAGCTGGCCGCGCTGGGCGACTCGCTGGTGGTGGTCGGTGACGGCGCCTCACCGGCGGCCTCCACCACCTGGAACGTGCACGTGCACGTCAACGACGTGGGCGCCGCGGTCGAGGCGGGGGTGGTCGCCGGCCGGCCGTACCGGATCTCGGTGACCCGCTTCGCCGACCAGACCGCGCCGGCCCCCCGGCCCGGCGCGGCCGCCGACGGCCGGGCGGCGGTGGTGGTCGCGGCCGGCGCGGGCATCGCGCAGCTCTTCGCCGGCGAGGGCGCCATGGTGGTGCCGGGCAACCCGTCCACCGGCGAGCTGGTGGACGCGATCCGCGCCACCGCCGCGGCCCGGGTGGTGGTGCTTCCCAACGACCCGAACACCCAGGCCGTGGCGAGCGCCGCCGCCATGGAGGCGCACCGGCTGGGGGTCAAGGTCAGCGTGGTGCCGACCCGCTCGCCGGTGCAGGCGCTGGCCGCGCTCGCCGTGCGCGACCCGAAGCGGCGCTTCGAGGACGACGTCATCGCGATGGCCGAGGCCGCCGGGGCCTGCCGGTACGCCGAGGTCTGCCACGCCCGCCGCGAGGCGCTGACCGTGGCCGGCCCCTGCCGCCCCGGTGACGTGCTGGCGCTGGTGGAGGGGGAGGTGCACCTGATCGGTGCCGACCTGGTCGACACCTGCGCCGCGGTGGTCGACCGGATGCTGGGCGGCGGTGGCGAGCTGGTCACCCTGCTCATCGGCGCGGACGCCCCCGACGGCCTCGCCGAGGCGGTCCGCGCGCATGTCGGCCGGCGCTGGCCGTTCGTCGAGGTGCAGGCGTACCCGGGCGGCCAGCCGCACTATCCGCTCCTGGTGGGGGTCGAATGACGTCCGAGCCGTCCATGGTGGACACGCCGCTGAAGAAGCTGGTCGGGGAGAAGACGGCCAAGGCCCTGGCCAGCCACCTCGACCTGCACACCGCCGGTGACCTGGTCTACCACTTCCCCCGCCGGTACGACGAGCGCGGCGAGCACACCGACATCCGCTCCCTGGACGTGGGCGAGCAGGTCACCGTGCTGGCCCAGGTGCAGCGCACGGCGGTGCGGCCGATGCGCCAGCGCCGGGGCAACCTGCTGGAGGTGACCGTCGGCGACGGCTCCGGCGGCGTGCTCACCCTGACCTTCTTCGGCAACCAGGCGTGGCGGGAGCGGGAGCTGCGCCCCGGTCGCTGGGGGCTCTTCGCCGGCAAGGTCACCGAGTTCCGGGGCAAGCGGCAGCTCAACGGCCCGGAGTACGTCCTGCTCGGCGAGGGCGGCGACGCCGAGGCGGCGGCGAACGAGGAGATCGAGGAGTTCGCCGGGGCCCTGATCCCGGTCTACCCGGCCGCCGCGGCCGTGCCGACCTGGGTGATCGCCCGCTGCGTCCGGGTGGTGCTGGACACCTTCACCCCGCCCGACGACCCGCTGCCGGTGCCCGTGCGGGCCAGCCGCAACCTGGTCGGCATCGGCACCGCGCTGCGGGAGATCCACCGCCCGTCCAGCAAGGAGGAGCTGTACCGGGCGCGACGCCGACTCAAGTGGGACGAGGCGTTCGCCGTGCAGCTCACCCTGGTGCAGCGCAAACACCGTGCCGCCTGCTGGCCGGCCCGGCCCCGGCCGTCGAAGCGCGGCGGGCTGCTCGACGCGTTCGACGCCCGGTTGCCGTACGAGCTGACGACCGGCCAGCGGGACGTGGGCGTCGAGATCGCCGCCGACCTGGCCACCCCGCACCCCATGCACCGGCTGCTGCAGGGCGAGGTGGGTTCCGGCAAGACGGTGGTGGCGCTGCGGGCCATGCTCCAGGTGGTCGACGCCGGGGGGCAGGCGGCGCTGCTCGCCCCGACCGAGGTGCTCGCCGCGCAGCACCACCGGGGCATGCTCGACCTGCTCGGCCCGCTGGCCATGGCTGGTGAGCTGGGCGCGGCCGACGACGCGACCCGGGTGGAGCTGGTCACCGGCTCGCTGGGGGCGGCGGCCCGGCGGCGAGCCCTGACCGAGGTCGCCGAGGGGCGGGCCGGCATCGTGCTCGGCACCCACGCCCTGCTCTACGAGGGGGTGGACTTCGCGGATCTCGGCCTGGTGGTCGTCGACGAGCAGCACCGGTTCGGCGTCGAGCAGCGGGACGCGCTGCGCGCCAAGGCCGACCAGCCGCCGCACGTGCTGGTGATGACCGCGACTCCGATCCCGCGCACGGTGGCGATGACGGTCTACGGCGACCTGGAGACCTCCACCCTGTCCCAGCTGCCGCAGGGCCGCTCGCCGATCGCCTCGCACGTGGTGCCGGCCGCGGAGAAGCCGGCCTTCCTGGACCGGGCCTGGCGCCGGCTGCGCGAGGAGGTGGCCGCCGGCCACCAGGCGTACGTGGTGTGCCCGCGAATCGGTGACGGACCGGCAACGGAGGAGGAGCCGCCGCGGGAGGACGACAACGGGCGGCGGCCCCCGCTGGCCGTGACCGAGGTGGCGCCGCTGCTCGCCGAGGGGCCGCTGCACGGGCTGCGGATCGGCGTCCTGCACGGCCGGCTGCCGGCCGACGAGAAGGACGCGGTGATGCGCTCCTTCGCCGACGGCGACCTGGACGTGCTGGTCGCCACCACCGTGGTCGAGGTCGGCGTCAATGTGCCCAACGCCACCGTGATGATCGTGCTGGACGCCGACCGGTTCGGCGTCTCCCAGTTGCACCAGCTGCGCGGCCGGGTGGGTCGGGGCACCGCCCCCGGGATCTGCCTGTTGGTGACCGAGGCGGCCGAGGGGTCCTCGGCCCGGGACCGCCTCGACGCCGTGGCTTCCACGACGGACGGTTTCAAGCTGGCCGAACTGGACCTGGAACAGCGCCGGGAGGGCGACGTGCTCGGCGCCACCCAGTCCGGGCGCCGCTCCCACCTGCGGCTGCTGTCGCTGCTGCGCGATGCCGATCTGATCCGCGACGCCCGCGCCGAGGCGATCGCCCTGGTCGAGGAGGACCCGGAGCTGGAGCGGCACCCGGCGCTGGCCGTCTCGGTCGCCGTGCTGGTGGACGAGGAACGGGCGGAATACCTGGAGAAGGGGTGACCGGCGGGTCAGGCTGCCGGTCCTGTCCGAGGGGCGCCGGCCACCCCGAACCACTGTCGAGCTCCCTTTGGAGCTGATGACGTCAACGATTCAGGCCGTGCCGCCTGGTCCCCGATCGGCTCGGCCCCGGCTTGCTCCGTGACGGAGCCCCCGAGGCCGACGGCGCCGACGTCCCGTGCCCGCCTTGGCGCATTCGCCCCGGCGAATCGTTCACGTCATCAGCTCCAAAGGGCGTGCGAGTGGTGTCTGGCCCGGCCTCTGCGGGCGCGCTCAGCGAGACGCTCACCGACCGGGCCCGCCAACGGCGTCGCGCCGACATCCACCCCCCGGGGAACGGCGCGAGGGCGCGCCGACCGGTCGGTCGACGCGCCCTCGGCTTCAGGCAGGTGGTGCTCAGGCGGTGAAGCGCACCCGGCGGCGGCGGGCCACCACGAACAGGATCGCGCCCGCGGCCAGCAGCACGACGGCGCCGGCGGCGATGCCACCGGTGGCGGCGCCGGTGAGCGGGAGGCTGCCACCCTCACCCTTGTCGCAGTTCTTCGGCTGGGTGTACTCGATGGTCTCGGAGCCCTCGACCACGTCGTAGGAGACGGTGACCTTCAGGCCCTGGTACGCGTCGAAGCTGACCGAGCTGGTCTTGCCCGGGGTCGACTCGAGCTTCTTGGTGACGCCCTTCTCCGTGGTGAGCGTGGCGGTGAAGGGGATGCCCTTCGCCGGGTTCTCCACGATGAAGGTCATCTCGTCGCAGGTCTCCTCGAGCCGGAACACCGGCTCCTCCGGCTCGCTCGGCGGCGTGGTGGTGGCCGGGCTGGACGGCGACGCGGTCGGGCTGCCGCTGGTCGACGGCGACGGGGTGGCCTCGGGGGTCTTGGTCGGCTCCGGGGTCTTGGTCGGCTCCGGGGTCGGCGACTCGGCCGGGGCGCAGTCGCCAGCGGGCTTCGCGGTGACGGTGCGCTCCTCGGTGATGATGCGGTCGCCCCGCTCCCACCGGGCCTCGACGGTCAGCTTGAGCTCCGGCAGCTCGCCGGTGAAGGTGTGCGACTGGGTGCCGGTCAGCGGGCCGTCGCCCTTCTTGGGGAGCTTGGCGTTCAGCGCCAGGGCACCGGTGAAGTCGCCCGGGACGGTCGACTCGAGCTTGGTGATGGTGCCCTCGAGGTCGGTCTCGCTGTTGCCGACGGTCCAGTTGACGGTGACCTTGCCGTCCGGCTGGGCGCAGTACGTGCCCGAGGGCTCGGGGTGGTGGGCCATGGCGGGACCGGCGACCGTCGCGACGCCGGCGAGGCCGATCAGCGTGCCGGCGGCGATCGCCGCGACGCGCCGGAACTTCAGGCGGTTCACGTGTACTCCTGACGGGGGGAGGTTCGCGGGGTGTGCGGCTGGGAGGCGGGAGTCGGCGCGACCGAGCGGTCGTGGCTCAGCGGGGCCTCCCTGGGGCCGCGGGCGCGCTCGAGCGAGCACGTGCGCGCCGAACGACCATACCGACGGGTAGCGGACCGCCCCGAACCCGGACGAGTTCGTTGCCGTTTCGAGATTATCGATCTACCAAGCGTCACCGGACGGTTGCACATCTCCATCGTGGACGACCGGTACGCGTGCGGGCGCGCCGACCGGTCGGTCGGCGCGCCGGCAAGGGACCACAGTGGATCAGGCGGTGAAGCGGATCCGTCGGCGTCGCGCCACGACGAAGAGCACCGCGCCGGCCGCCAGCAGGGCAAGTGCCACCGCGGCGATGCCGCCGGAAAGTGATCGTCGGGCCACCCGGCCGGGACGCACGGTGTCGACCGGGTCGGCCCGCCCGTCGCGTAGCGTCATCTCCATGAGCAGGGGGAGACCGTGACCCGGATCGTGGCCGGCACGCTCGGCGGCCGGCGGATCGCCGCGCCGCCCGGCGCCGGCACCCGACCCACCTCCGACCGGGTCCGCGAGGCGTTGTTCAGCGCGGTGCAGGCCGAGATCGACCTGGTCGGCGCCCGCTTCGCCGACCTGTACGCCGGGTCCGGCGCGGTCGGGTTGGAGGCGCTCTCCCGGGGCGCCGAGCACGTGCTGCTGGTCGAGTCCGACCCGCGTGCCGCCCGGGTGATCAGGGAGAACGTCGCCGTGCTCCGGGCCGCGCCGGCCGCCCGGCTGGTCGCCGGCAAGGTGACCGGCGTGCTCGCGGCCGGTCCCGGCGACGAGCCCTACGACGTGGTCTTCGCCGACCCGCCGTACGCGGTGTCCGACGCCGAGATCACCGCGATGCTGGCCGCCCTGGTCGCGCACGACTGGCTCGCCCCCGACGCCCTGGTGGTGGTGGAGCGCTCCGGCCGTACCGGCCCCGTCGCCTGGGTGGAGGGCATCACCGGCGAGCGCAGTCGCCGTTACGGCGAGACCACGCTTTGGTACGGTCGCCGATCATGAGACGTGCGGTATGTCCCGGCTCGTTCGACCCGGTCACCAACGGACACCTCGACATCATCGGACGGGCCAGCCGGCTCTTCGACGAGGTGATCGTCGGCGTGCTGGTGAACCAGTCGAAGAGCGGCCTGTTCACCGTCGAGGAGCGGATCGCCATGCTCCGCGAGGTGACCTCCTCGTACGACAACGTCCGGGTGGAGTCCTTCCGCGGCCTGCTGGTCGACTTCTGCCGGGCGCAGGAGGCCAGCGTGCTGATCAAGGGCCTGCGGGCGGTCAGCGACTTCGACTACGAGTTGCAGATGGCCCAGATGAACATCGGCCTCGCCGGGGTCGAGACGCTGTTCATGCCGACCAACCCGCTCTACTCGTTCCTCTCCTCCAGCCTGGTCAAGGACGTGGCGAAGTGGGGCGGCGACATCTCGGCGCACGTGCCCGACCGGGTCCGCGCGGAGCTCCAGGCCCGCCTCGGTCCGTCCGCCCGCGGCTGACCGCCCCCCGCGCGACACGACGCGCCGGGGTGGATGGGGCGAGGCTCGCCCGCACACGACATCATGAGTGGAGCGGGAATCCGGCCGTAGCCCGCATCATGGAGGTCGGCCGACGAACGACAGGAGTGAGGGCCCGTGGACCCGCTCGATCGCATCGACGAACTGATCGCCCTGGTGGAGCAGGCCCGTTCCGTCCCGATGTCGCGGAACAACTGCATGGTCGACCGGGGCGAGATGATCGAGGCCCTGGACGAGCTGCGCGTCGAACTCCCCGCCGACCTGCGCCGGGCCGCCGCGCTGCTGGAGGAGCGGGACAAGATCATGGAGGCCGGCAAGCGGGAGGCCGACCGGATCATCAGCGAGGGTGAGGCGGAACACGCCCGCCTGGTCTCGGTGAACGAGATCACCGTGTCGGCGGAGCACGAGGGGGCCCGGATCATCGCCGAGACCCGGGCCGAGGCGCAGCGGCTGCGTGAGGAGGTCGACGACTACGTCGACACCGCGCTGGCCAACTTCGAGCAGTTCCTCACCCGGGCGCTGGCCTCGATCGAGCGTGGCCGGGACAAGATGCACGCGCTGCGGGAGATCGGCACCTTCGGTGGGGACGAGGCGGAACGCCCGCTACCCTTCTGAGCGGCACCTCACCAGCCGACATGCTCAGGTGGGCGTCGCCCCCGGTTCGACGGTCCGGTGGTCGCCCAGGTAACCTTTTTTGTCGGCCTCTCACCGGCCGGAGTCTGACTATGCCCAAACGCTCGCCATCGACACTCAACCCCAGGTCGCCGCTGGTCCTCGACACGAGGGACCTGCCGCGCCGGCCTGGCGCGTTGCGTACGGTCAAGCGGGTCGCCCCGGCACCGGCGGACCTCGGCGTGGAGTTGATCGGCGTGCCGGAGGGCGCGGACCTCGACCTCGACCTGAGGTTGCAGTCGGTGTCCGAGGGCGTGCTCGTCTCCGGGACCATCAGCGGTCCCGTCCGGGGCGAGTGCGGGCGGTGCCTGCGCGAGATCAACGACTCGGTGGTCGTGAATGTCCAGGAGCTGTACGCGTACGAGAACAGCACCACGGACGACACGACCGACGAGGACGAGGTGGGCCGGATGCAGGGCGATCTGATCGACCTGGAGCCGGCGCTGCGGGACGCGGTGGTGCTGACGCTGCCGACCAACCCGCTCTGCCGGGAGGACTGCCCAGGGTTGTGCCCCGAGTGCGGGGTGCACTGGGACGATCTGCCGGCCGATCACAGCCACCAGCAGATCGACCCGCGTTGGGCGGGCCTGTCGCAACTGAACCGTACAGAGGAGTAGGAACCGTGGCCGTCCCGAAGCGCAAGATGTCGCGCAGCAACACCCGGTCCCGCCGGGCGAACTGGAAGGCGGCCGTGGTTGCGACCGTGGCCTGCCCGCAGTGCAAGTCGGCCAAGCTGCCGCACACCGCGTGCTCCGTCTGCGGCACGTACAACGGCCGCCAGGTCCTGGACGTCTGAGACCTGGACGCCGAGTGACGCCCCCGACCACGGGTCGGGTGGCGCGCGCACCCTGGCGATCGCCCGGTACCCCGGCTCGCTCCGACGCCGGCCGGCCTGCTCCGGCCGGCGTTGCGGCGGAGCCGGGCACCGCGCGGATCGCCGTTGACCTCCTCGGCGGGGACGATGCCCCCGCCGTCGTGGTTGACGGCGCTCTGCGAGCCGTGCGCGCCGATCCGGACCTGCACCTGCTGCTCGTCGGCCCGACCGAGGTCGCGGCCGCGGTGACCGACGCCCTCACCCCGGCGCAGCGCGCCCGGACCTCGGTCCGTCCGGTGCGGGCCGCCGCCGGTCCCGCGCACCACGAGCCGCGCGCCGACAGCACCGTCCACGCGGCCGTCGCCGCCGTCCGCGACGGCGCCGCCGACGCGCTGGTCTCCGCCGGTTCGACCGGCGCCACCGTCACCGCCGCCGCGCTCGGCTTCGGCCGCTGGACCGACGTCCGCCGGCCGGCCCTGGTGGCCACCCTGCCGGCCGTCGCCGGACCGGTGGTCCTGCTCGACGTCGGCGGCTCCCTGGAACCCCGCCCGGTCACCCTCGCCCGGCACGCCGTGCTCGGCGCCGCCTACGCCGCGGTCGCGCACGCCGTCGACCGGCCCCGGGTCGGCCTGCTGTCGGTCGGCACGGAGGCCGGCAAGGGCGACCGCCCCCGTCGGGCCGCCGACGCCCTGCTCGTCGCCGCGCCGCTGCCCTGCGGGGCGCGCTACGTCGGTCTCGTCGAGGGGTACGACGTCTCCCTCGGCGCGCGCGCTGACGTGGTGGTCACCGACGGGTTCACCGGTAACGTGCTGCTCAAGGCGATCGAGGGCGCGTACGCGATGGCCGGCGGCCCGCCCGCCAGCGGCGGCGCCCCCCGCGCGGCGGCCCTGCTCGGGGTGGCCGGGACGGTGGTGGTGTGCCACGGCGCCGCCGGGGCCGACGACGTCGCCTCCGGGATCGCCCTCGCCGCCCACCTGTGGCGGCGTGGCGCCAGCGACCGGGTCCGCGCGCTGCTCGACGGCACCGCCGTCCCGTCGCCGGCCGGTGACCGCACCAACGAGGTACGCCCGTGAGCGCGCGGACGGGGTTCGCGCCCCCGGCAGTCCCAACGAAGAGGTAAGCCCATGACGAACGACAAGCGACGGCGTGCTCCCGTCGGTCACCTCGAGGCGGCGTTCGGGGTGACGCTCGACCCCGAACTGCTGGAGCGCGCGCTCACCCACCGCTCGTACGCGTACGAGAACGGCGGCCTGCCCACCAACGAGCGGCTGGAGTTCCTCGGCGACTCGGTGCTCGGTGTGGTGATCACCACCGCGCTCTTCCGCAACCACCCGGACCTGCCCGAGGGGCAGCTCGCCAAGCTGCGGGCCAGCGTGGTGAACATGCGCGCCCTGGCCGACGTGGCGCGTGGCCTGGGGCCGGACGGGCTCGGCGCGTACCTGCTGCTGGGCAAGGGCGAGGAGAGCACCGGCGGCCGGGACAAGGCGAGCATCCTCGCCGACACCCTGGAGGCGCTGCTCGGTGCGATCTACCTCCAGTACGGCCTGGACACCGCCGCCATCGTCATCCACCGGCTCTTCGACCCGCTGATGGCGGAGTCGGCCGGCCGGGGCGCCGCGCTGGACTGGAAGACCAGCCTCCAGGAGCTCACCGCCGCGCTGGGGCTGGGCGTCCCGGAGTACCGCATCGAGGGCACCGGGCCGGACCACCTCAAGACCTTCACCGCCTGGGTGGTGGTGGCCGGCAACCGCTACGGCGGGGCCGAGGGGCGGAGCAAGAAGGAGGCTGAGCAGCGGGCGGCCGACGCGGCCTGGCGGGAGCTGACCGAGCAGGCCGAGCGGGAGCAGGCCGAGCGGGCGGCGGCGGAGACCGGTGCGGCCACCGACCCCGCTGAGGCGGGGCTGGGTCGTGCCTGAGCTGCCGGAGGTCGAGACGGTCCGGCAGGGCCTGGCCCAGTGGGTCACCGGCCGGCGGATCACCTCGGTCCAGGTGCGCCACCCGCGCGCCGTCCGCCGGCACGTCCCCGGCGCGGCCCACTTCGCCGACGTGCTGGCCGGCCGCACCGTCACCGACGTACGCCGGCGCGGCAAGTACCTCTGGCTGCCGCTGGACAGCGGCGACGCCCTGGTCGGTCACCTGGGGATGTCCGGCCAGCTGCTGCTCCAGCCGGTCGGGGCGGCCGACGAGCTGCACCTGCGGGTCCGGTTCCGGTTCGCCGACGACGGTCCGGAGCTGCGCTTCGTCGACCAGCGCACCTTCGGCGGCCTCTCGGTCAGTGAGGGCGGCGCCGAGCTGCCCACGGAGATCGCGCACATCGCGCGGGACCCGATGGACGAGGAGTTCTCCGACGCCGGGTTCGTGGCGGCGCTGCGCCGGCGGCGTACCGAGGTGAAGCGGGCACTGCTGGACCAGACGCTGATCTCCGGGGTGGGCAACATCTACGCCGACGAGGCGCTCTGGCGGGCGAAGTTGCACGGCGCCCGCCCGACCGACGCGCTGACCGGGCCGGCGGCCACCCGGCTGCTGGGCCACGTCCGGGACGTGCTCGGCGAGGCGATCATCCAGGGCGGCACCAGCTTCGACGAGCTCTACGTCGACGTCAACGGCGAGAGCGGCTACTTCGACCGGTCGCTCAACGCGTACGGGCGCGAGGGTGAGCCCTGCCGGCGGTGCGGCGCGCCGATCCGTCGTGAGTCGTTCATGAACCGGTCCTCGTACAGCTGCCCGCGCTGCCAGCCGAGGCCCCGGGGCGCCCTGAAGGGGTGACCCCGAGCCGGCTCGGGGTTGCGCCGGTGTGCCGCTCCCGGCGTGCCCCCGATTCCGGTCCGATTTGCCCGTCCGTCCCCTCCGGCTGACCCGCAGGGACAGGGTCGGCCGCGTCCGGGACGAGCCGGGGCCGATCCCTGATGTTCCGAACGCCCTTTTTCCCTAGCGTCAGCACCGTCGGCAGGGGGCCGGCGTGTGGAGGGGGGCCCGGGAAATGGGCAGGAGACCGGTGACGGTGCGGTTGGCGCGGTGGAGCGCCGAGCACCCGTGGCGCGCGATCGCAATCTGGGTGGTGTTCGTGGCGGTGTGCTTCGTCGGTGGCAACGCCGCCGGCCTGAAGGAGGCGACGAACGCCGACCAGGCGGTCGGGGAGTCCGGCCGCGCCGCCGTGATCGTCACCGACGGCAACTTCCACGACCCGGCGGTGGAGAACGTCCTGATCACCCCGCGGGCGGGGACGCTGGACCAGGCCGCAGCGAAGAGCGCGGCGGCCGACGCCGCCGAGAAGCTCCGCCAGGTGACCGGGGTCGCGTCGGTGGGGACGCCGGTGCCGTCCCGGGACGGCGGCGCGCTGCTGCTGCCGATCACCATGTCCGGCGAGCCGGAGGACGCGGCCGACCGGGTGCAGCCGCTGCGCGACGCCACCGCCGGAGTCCAGGACGCGTACCCGCAACTGCGGGTCGAGCAGGTCGGCGGGCCGTCGATCAACCAGGCGCTGAACGAGACCCTCGGCGAGGACTTCAAGCGGGCCGAGCTGCTCAGCCTGCCGGTCACCCTGGCCATCCTGATCATCGCGTTCGGCGCGCTGATCGCCGCCGGCGTGCCGGTGCTGCTGGCGCTCTCCTCGGTGGCCGCCGCGATGGGCCTGTCCACCCTCGCCTCGCACCTGGTGCCGGCCACCGACACCACGGCCAGCGTGATCCTGCTGATCGGCATGGCCGTCGGTGTCGACTACTCGCTGTTCTACGTCCGGCGGGAACGGGAGGAACGGGCCAAGGGGCGCTCCGGGCTCGACGCCGTGGAGATCGCGGCGGAGACCTCCGGGCACGCGGTGGTCGTCTCCGGCTTCGCCGTGATGATCTCGATGGCCGGCCTGCTGCTCGTCAACGACGCGGTCTTCTCCTCCCTCGCGGTCGGCTCGATTCTGGTGGTCGCGGTCGCGGTGGCCGGCTCGCTGACCGTCCTGCCAGCGCTGCTGGCCAAGCTCGGCCGCTGGGTCGACCGGCCCCGGGTGCCGCTGCTCTGGCGACTCACCGCCGCTCGCACCGGGCGGGACGGCAAGCCGGCGAGGCCGCGCTTCTGGCCGGCCGTGCTGCGCCCCGCGCTGCGGGCGCCGCTGGCCACCCTGGTCGCCTCGGTCGGGCTGCTGCTCGCCCTGGCCGCGCCTGCGCTCGGCATGAAGCTGCAGTTCCCCGACATGGCGGACCTGCCCCGCACCACGCCGGCCATGCAGGCGTACGACCGGCTCACCGCCGCCTTCCCGAGCACCGGCACCAGTCACCAGGTGGCCGTACGGGCGCCGGCCGAGCAGGCCGACCGGGTGCGCGCCGCGCTGACCGACCTCGCCGGACGGGCCGGGGCTGACCCGCTGTTCGCCCCGGTCGAGGCGGACGGCCCGAAGATCGAGGTGTCGGCCGACCGGCGGGTGTCGGTGCTGGACCTCGCCACCCCGTACGCCGGCCGCTCCGACGAGGCGGCGCGCTCGCTCGACGAGCTCCGTGACGACCTGCTGCCGGCGGCGATGACGGGCATCCCCGGCGTCGAGTACGCGGTCGGCGGCGAGGTCGCCGGCAGCCAGGACTACTCGAAGCACATCGAGGAGAAGCTGCCGATCGTGATGGCCTTCGTGCTGGCGCTGACCTTCGTGGTGATGGTGCTGACGTTCCGCTCGGTGGTGATCGCGCTCACCTCGATCGTGCTCAACCTGCTCTCCGCCGGCGCCGCGTACGGCCTGCTGGTGCTGGTCTTCCAGAACACCTGGGCGGAGGGGCTGCTCGGCTTCACCTCGATGGGGGCGATCGTCACCTGGCTGCCGCTCTTCCTGTTCGTGGTGCTCTTCGGGCTCTCCATGGACTACCACGTCTTCGTGGTCAGCCGGATCCGTGAGGGGGTCCGGGCCGGCCTGTCGAACCGGGAGGCGGTGGCGTACGGAATCACCTCGTCGGCGGGCGTGGTGACCAGCGCGGCGATCGTCATGGTCGGGGTGTTCGGGATCTTCGCCTCGCTCAGCACGATCGACATGAAGCAGCTCGGCGTCGGGCTGGCCGCCGCGATCCTGCTGGACGCCACGATCATCCGGGCGGTGGTGCTGCCGTCGCTGATGACGCTGCTCGGGAAGGCCAACTGGTGGGCCCCGCGCTTCCTGCGGGAGAAGCCGGTGACCTCGCCGGCCGACCCGCCGGCCCCGAGCCCGGAGCTGGTCGCCGTCCGCTGACCGGACGCGTCGAGGGCCCGGACCACCGCGGTCCGGGCCCTCGGCGTGCCTCCACCGCCAGACTGTTCCGGGCGGACTACGGGGCCGGCGGCGCTGGTCAGGGGAGCTGGCAGGGGTCGCGCCAGGCGTCCAGGGACCGCGTCTTGCGGATGGAGGCGAAGCCGTACCCGACGGTGGTCAGGCAGAACGTCGCGGTGTCGCCGGTGTACTCGACGTGGAAGACCGGTTTGTCCGCGTCGGCGAACGGCAGCAGCTTGGCGCAGGCCTTCAGCCGGACGCACTCCTCGTTGACCGCGAAGTCGAAGTCGGGTGCGAGCGCCGCGACCTGGCCCAAATCGTTCATCAGCCCGGGGGAGAGGTCGAGGGAACGGGCCAGCACGGCCAACTGGCGGTTGAACGTCAGCTGGTCGTCGAAGCCGAGCGGGAAACCGGAGCGGTGGGCGTACCCGTCGGCGTCGGCCAGCGCCACCGCGCCGAACCCCTTGCCCCGGCAGAGCCGGAACCGGTCGGCCAGCACCGGCTTCAGCACGTCCCACCGGCGTACGTCGAGCCAGCGGCGCTGCGCCCGGCCGGTGGCGGCGCCCCGGACCGCCGCCGGGAAGCGGGTGACGTCCGGGTCGGTGTCGGCGTACGACCCGACGTGCACCTGGCAGACCAGCCGGCGGTCCCGCCGACGTAGGGCGGTGGTGTCGGCGGAGGTGGTCCGTACCGGGTCGAGCAGGAAGACGTCCGCCGCGACGTCGGTGTCGACCGGACCGTCGAGCTGCCACTGCCACTGCCACCGGTGGGCGTACTCGGCCGGCCACTGGGTCGGCGCGCCCGGCGGGACCAGCGGGGCTTGGCAGGCGTACACCGGGGTGAGCAGGGTGAGCGCGACGGCGGCCGGCAGCGCCCGGCGGATCCCGCGCCGGGTGGGCGGTCGCCGGCCCGCGGCGGCCGGCAGCGGCCCGCCCCGCCTCGCGGGCGCTGGCAGCCGGATCCGCATCGGCAGCTCCCGGGTCGTCGGGCGGCACTGCGCCGCCCGCGCGCCGTGCCATTCCGCGCGGCGCGCCTCACCCGGTCAAACGAAGCGCCCCCGCCGACGACGCGGTCGCGTCGTCGGCGGGGGCGCCCGCGGTACGCCTCACCGCGGTGCGGCGAAGACCTGGGTCCAGTACGGCCCGTTGCTGCTCGCCACGCCCACGCCGATCTCGGTGAACGCGCAGTTGAGGATGTTGGCCCGGTGCCCGGGGCTGGTCATCCAGGCGTCCATCACCGCGGCCGGGGTCTTCTGGTTCCAGGCGACGTTCTCGCCGTAGGTGCGCCAGGTGTAGCCGACCCGGTCGATGCGGTCGCCGGCGTCGCTGCCGTCGCTGCCGGTGTGCGACATCTCCTGGTGGTCGGCCTGGTCCTGGCTGTGCCGCTGGGCGGCGAGCATCAGCTTGTCGTCGACGCCCAGCTTCCCGCAGCCGGCCTTGGCCCGTTCGGCGTTGACCAGGTCGACGACCTGCTGGGCCTGGCTGCTGACGCCGGGGCTGACGGAGTTCGCGGTGCCGCCGCCGGTCCGCGCGGCGCTCTGCCGGGACGGGGCCGTGGTCCGCGTCGGCGCGGGCGTCGGCTTGGCCGTCCTGCTCGCCGACGGGGTCGGGCGGGCCGTGGCCGGCGTGCCGGTCGGCGAGGTGGTGGCGGTGGCGGTGGCCGCCAGGGCGTCGGCGGGGGCGCCGGTGTCGGTGTCGGGCGCCAGCGGGGCGGCGGCCACGGTGTCGTCGACGGAGGCCGGGTCGGCCTCCCCGCCGTTCCCACCGGGCAGCGCCAGGGCACCCACGCCGAGGCTCACCACCAGCGTGGCGGCCGCGGCGGCGCCCCCGATGACCAGCGTGCGCGGGAAGCGGCTCCGCTGCCGGTGCCGGCCCTGTCCCGCGACGGGCGGATCCGCGTCCACGGCCCGCAGGCCGCCCGTGCCGTGCCGCCAGTCGCCGGGGGGCAGGAACGGGGCGCCGGGCGCGCCCGGGTGCGCCGCCGGGTCGAGGCGACCGGTCGGCGGGGCGGCCGGGGTCGGGTCGGGCCCGGCGTACGGCGGGCCGGCCGGCCCGGTGGGCCACTGCGCGGTCGGGGCGTCCGCCAGGTCGTCGCCGGGCCGCTCCGGCTCGTCTCCGAAGAGGTACGCCGAGCGTGGCTCGGGACGGTCGGTCAGCCAGGCCGGCGGCTCGTCGGTCGGCGGGTGCGGGCGCCGGCGAGCGCCGTCCGGGTCGATCGGGTCGGTCCAGCCGTACACGCCTGTCGCCTCCACGGAGTCGGTTGTGGGCCGGGATGACGCTATGGGCGCGCCCTGAACTGCGGCAATGTGGCTAAGGAAGAGTTAAGGCGATGCCGACTCACGTAGTGACCGTACGCACATTTCCCGGCGTACAGTTAAGGAGTCCGGACAGAGCGTGTCCGAGCCTTGCGGCCCCCGGCAAGTGGACAGGGTAGACGTGGAGATGATCTACGGCCTGCGGGAACTTGACGAAGAGGGGGGTGTCGGCTCAATATGTAGGTGTCGCCAGTCGCGCCCAGTCATGCCCGGATTATGCCGGCGTGGCAGTCGCGGACAGTTATTGGGCGCGCGTTGGCCGGCCTTCCGGCAGCGCATATCAAGGAGTCAGCATGGCGAAAGCCCTCTACGGCCACGTAGGTGCAGCGTCCGACCGACGTCTGCTCGACGAGGTCACCCATCTGCGGGCCAGGGTTCAGGCACTCGAGTTCGAGATCACGCGGCTGCGTGCCGACAACGATCGGCTCGCTGCGGCCGCCGCGGAGGCTGACGACCTCCTCCGGCTGGCCGAGCCGGCCCTGACCTGATCCACGGGATCTGGAAAATCCACGGGGTCTGGAAAAACTGAATCGCACCACCGCAAAAACGCGCGCCGACACTTATGTGCCGGCGCGCAGCTCTGTCTCCCGTGTTTTTCCGCCCGCAAATTCCGCGATCTTGTCTGGGACGCCGTCGTCATTCGCCGGCCGATCCGCCCGCCGTCGCCGCCGTCCGGGGCGGGTCGCGTGCCGACGGGCCGCCGCCGAGGGGTTAGTCTGCGGGTTCACCAGGTCCGCGTAGCCGGCGACGGTACGGCGGCCACCGGACGAGGATCGAGAAGGTGCATCTCAAGAGCCTGACGGTGAAGGGGTTCAAGTCCTTCGCCTCCGCGACGACGCTCAAGCTGGAGCCCGGGATCACCTGCGTGGTCGGCCCGAACGGCTCCGGCAAGTCCAACGTCGTCGACGCCATCGCCTGGGTGCTGGGCGAGCAGGGCGCCAAGGCGCTGCGCGGCGGCAAGATGGAGGACGTCATCTTCGCCGGCACCGCCGGGCGGGCGCCGCTGGGCCGGGCCGAGGTCACTCTCACCATCGACAACACCGACGGCGCCCTGCCGATCGAATACACCGAGGTCTCCATCACCCGCCGGATGTTCCGCTCCGGCGAGAGCGAGTACGAGATCAACGGCGACTCCTGCCGCCTGCTGGACATCCAGGAGCTGTTGTCGGACTCCGGCATCGGCCGGGAGATGCACATCATCGTCGGTCAGGGCCGGCTCGACGGCATGCTGCACGCCAAGCCGGAGGACCGGCGGGCGTTCATCGAGGAGGCGGCCGGCGTCCTCAAGCACCGCAAGCGCAAGGAGAAGGCGCTGCGGAAGCTCGACGCGATGCAAGTGAATCTCAACCGCGTGACCGACCTCACCGCCGAGCTGCGCCGCCAGCTCAAGCCGCTGGGCCGGCAGGCCGAGGTGGCCCGCCGGGCCGCTGCCATCCAGGCCAACCTGCGCGACGCCCGGCTGCGGCTGCTCGCCGACGACCTCGCCACCCTGCGTACCACCCTGGACCGGGAGATCGCCGACGAGACCGCGCTGCGCGAGCGCCGCGAGCAGGTCGAGGCCGAACACACCGAGGTGCAGGCCCGCCTGGGCGAGCTGGAGGCGGCCCTGGCCGAGGACGCGCCGCTGCTCGCCGCCGCCCAGGACACCTGGTACAAGCTCTCCGCCCTCCAGGAGCGGTTCCGCTCCATCGAGCAGCTCGCCCGGGAACGGCTGCGCCACCTGAGCGCCACCGGCGACGATGAGCGGCCCGGCCGCGACCCGGACCAGTTGGAGGCCGAGTCGCAGCGGGTCCGCGAGCAGGAGGAGGAGCTGCGCGCGGCGCTCACCGAGGACCAGATCCGGCTGGCCGAGGCGGTGGAGCACCGGCAGGAGCTGGAGCGGCAGTTGGCCGCCGCCGAGCGGGAGCTGGTCGCCGCCGCCAAGGCGATCGCCGACCGCCGGGAGGGCCTGGCCCGGCTCACCGGCCAGGTCAACTCGGCACGGGCCCGCACCACCAGCGCCGGCGAGGAGATCGAGCGGCTCTCCGCCGCCCACGCCGACGCGCTGGCCCGCGCCGAGAAGGCCCAGGCCGAGCTGGACGCGGTGGCCGAACAGTCCACCGAGGCGGACCGGGACAACGCCGAACTCGACGAGCGGCACGCCGAGGCGGTCGCCGTGCACGAGAAGGCCCAGGCCGCCGTGCGCTCCCTCGCCGACGCCGAGCGGGCCGCCGAGAAGGACGCCGCCACCTGGAAGGCCCGCGAGGAGGCGCTCGCCCTGGGGCTGCGCCGCAAGGACGGCGCCGGTGCGCTGCTCGCCCGTGCCGGCGAGGTGCCCGGCCTGCTGGGCAGCCTGGCCGGCCTGCTCACCGTCGCCCCCGGGCACGAGGCCGCCCTCGCCGCCGCGCTCGGCGGGCTCGCCGACGCGGTCGCGGTCAGCGGGGTGGACGAGGCCGTCGAGGCGATGCGGCTGCTCAAGATCTCCGACGCCGGGCGGGCCGGCCTGCTGGTCGGCAGCCCCGCCGGCCCCGGCATGGACGGCCCGGCCGACGCCCTGCGCCCGAAGCTGCCGGACACCGCCCGCTGGGCGCCCGACCTGGTCGAGTGCGCCGCCGAGATCCGCCCGGCCGTGCACCGGGCGCTGCGCGACGTGGTGCTCGTCGACGACCTCGCCGCCGCGGCCGAGCTGGTCGCCGACAACCCGGAACTGCGCGCGGTCACCCCGGACGGCGACGTGGTCGGGGCGTACGCGGCGGCCGGCGGGTCGGCCAAGGCGCCCAGCTACATCGAGGTGCAGGCCGCCGCCGAGGAGGCCCGCGCCAACCGGCTCACCGCCGAGCGGACCAGCGCCGAGCTGCGCGGGCAGCTGGTCGACGCGCGGGCCGAGGTGGCCGCCGCCAAGGAGGCGGGACAGCACGCCGCCGCCGCCAAGCGGGAGGCGGAGAGCCACCGCAACGCCGCCGCCCGCCGGCTCGCCGAACTGGGCGCCGCCGCCCGCTCCGCGAAGGCGGAGACCGACCGGCTCGGTGAGTCCCGGTCCCGCGCCGAAGCGGCCCGCGAACGCGACCTGCTCGCCCTGGCCGAGCTGGAGGAGCGGCTGCGGCTGGCCGAGGACACCCCGCTCGACGTCGAACCGTCCACCGAGGAGCGCGACCAGCTCGCCGCGATGGTGCCCCGGGCCCGGCAGAACGAGATGGAGGTCCGGCTCGCGGTGCGTACCGCCGAGGAGCGTGTCTCCTCGATCGCCGGCCGGGCCGACTCGCTGGCCCGGCAGGCCACCGCCGAGCGGGCGGCGCGGGAACGCGCCGCGGCCCGGCGGGCGGCGCGGACCCGCGGCGCGGCCATCGCCCGGGCGGTGGTGGGCGGCGCCCGCGAGGCGCTCACCCGGCTCACCGCCTCGATCGCCGCCGCCGAGGAGCACCGCGACGCGGTGGCGCGCGAACGCGCCGCCCGCGAGGCCGAGCTCCACGAGGTACGCGGCGCGGCCAAGCGCTTCGGCGCGGAGCTGGAACGGCTGACCAGCCAGGTGCACCGTGACGAGGTGGCCCGCGCCGAGCAGCGGCTGCGCATCGAGCAGCTGGAGGCGAAGGCGGCCGAGGACTTCGGCCTGGACGTGGAGACCCTGGTCGCCGAGTACGGCCCGACCCAGCTCGTCCCGCCCACCCAGGTGGACGTCGCGGTGGCCGAACGCGACGCCCTGCCGGTGCCCGAGCCGGTCCGCTACGAGCGGCCGGTGCAGGAGAAGCGGGCCGCCAAGGCGGAACGGGAGCTGGCCCTGCTCGGCAAGGTCAACCCGCTCGCGCTGGAGGAGTTCGCCGCGCTGGAGGAGCGCTACAAGTTCCTCTCCGAGCAGCTGGAGGACCTGAAGGCCACCCGGCGGGACCTGCTCACCGTGGTCAAGGACGTCGACGACCGGATCCTGGAGGTCTTCGCCAGCGCCTTCGCCGACACCGCCCGGGAGTTCGAGCAGGTCTTCACCGTGCTCTTCCCCGGCGGCGAGGGCCGGCTGATCCTCACCGACCCGGAGGATCTGCTCGCCACGGGCGTCGAGGTGGAGGCCCGCCCGCCGGGCAAGAGGATCAAGCGGCTGTCGCTGCTGTCCGGCGGCGAGCGGTCGCTGACCGCGGTGGCGATGCTGGTGGCGATCTTCCGCGCCCGGCCCAGCCCGTTCTACATCATGGACGAGGTGGAGGCGGCCCTCGACGACGTGAACCTGGGCAGACTGATCACGCTGCTGGCACAGTTGCGGGAGAAGAGTCAGCTGATCGTCATCACGCACCAGAAGCGGACGATGGAGATCGCCGACGCGCTCTACGGCGTGACCATGCGCAGTGGGGTCACCCAGGTGATCAGCCAACGGCTCAACCGGGCCGACGAGGACGAGCGGCCTGGCCGCGGCGAGGAGAACGGGTAGTGGCTCGGGAACGCGCGACGGCGCTCCTGCTGGACTTCGATGGCGTGCTGCGCCGCTGGGACCCGGCGGTGGCTGCCGGTGTCGAGCGGGAGTACGGCCTCTCCCAGGGGGTGCTCGGCGAGATCGCCATGCAGTGGGGGCGGCTCCAGCCGGTGTTGACCGGCCGGGTAAGCCACGCCGAGTGGATGACCAGCGTGGCGGACTCGCTGACCGAGTCGGTGGGCAGCCCGGAGCGGGCCCGTGCCGCGGTCCAGCGGTGGCAGCGCTACCGGGGCGAGGTCGACCCGGAGGTGCTGGTGTTCGTCCGGGAGGTCCGCGCGGCGGGCGTCCGGGTCGGGCTGGCCACCAACGCCACCGACCTGCTCGACGCCGACCTGGCCGGGCTCGGCCTGGTCGGCGAGCTGGACGTGGTGGTCAACTCCTCGGTGATCGGCGTGCACAAGCCGGCGAAGGAATACTTCCAGGCGGCCTGCGAGGCGCTGGAGACCCCGCCGGCGCGGGTGCTCTTCGTCGACGACGAGGACTGGGCGGTCCGCGGCGCCCGCGCCGCCGGCCTGTCGGCGCACCGGTGGAGCGGCCCGGCCGACCTGCGCTACCTGCGGGCGGCGCTGGCGTACTGAGGCCGCTGACCCCGCTCGGGGAGCACCTGCTGCGGGCCGGGTGCGGCAGCTGACCGGCGCCCGGCGGCGGGAGAGGTCAGTCGCCGGTGACGCCGTCGATGCGCTCGCGGACCAGGTCGGCGTGGCCGTTGTGCCGGGCGTACTCCTCGATCATGTGGACGTAGACCCAGCGCAGGTTGAAGATGCGCTTCTTCGGGCCCACCTCGGTGAAGGTCTCGTCGAGGGAGCGGCCGGCCGCGGCGGCGCGGGCCAGTGCGACCTCCCGGTGCCAGGTGGCGAAGTCGGCCTCGGCGTCGGCGTTGCTGACGTCGTGGTCGGCGTCCGGGTCGTCCGGGGTGAAGTAGGGGTAGTCGACCTTCTCGCCGGCGAAGTTCTCCCGGAACCACCAGGCCTCCACCTCGGCGAGGTGGCGGACCAGCCCCAGCAGGGTCAGCCCGGACGGCTCCACGCTGGGTGTGCGCAACTGCTCGGCGGTCAGCCCGGCGCACTTGAACAGCAGGGTCTGCCGGTGGTAGTCCAGCCAGCCCTCCAGCATGGTGCGCTCGTCGCCGACGGTGGGTTCGGGGGTCCGGTCGATCTGCGGTGCTCTCCAGGTCATCCCGACATCCTGGTCGTCGGGTGCGACGCCGGCGAGTGGTTATCAGGGCACCACGACGACCGGCCACCGGCCGGTGCGGACCAGCCGGGTGGCGACCGAACCGACCAGGCGGTGGCCCGCCTGCTCCGACGCCCCGACCACCACCAGGTCCGCCCGGGTCTCGTCGGCCGCCTCGCACAGTTCGGTGTACGCGTCGCCCCGCCGGCAGAGGAAGGTGATCGGCAGGCCGAACTCCTGCGCGCCCTGCCGGCACTCCCGGCGCAGCTCGGCGACCAGCTCGTCGTGGGTGCGCTGCATCGCGCCGGCGTCCACGCCGGGGATCAGCGTGGTGAAGCCGGGCGGTGAGCTGACGAAAACGACGACCAGTGCGGAGCCCTGCCGGCGGGCCAGGCCGCTCGCGTACCAGGCGGCCCGTTCGGAGGTGCGGCTCCCGTCCACCCCGACGAGCACCACTCGGGGCCCGTCGGTGCCGCGCTCATAGGGCAGCGGGCGGGTCTGCGGGCCGTACTCCTCGCGGTCCACGGAGGTCCTCACGGTGTCACTCCTTGATGCCGGTCCGGACCATGGAGGCCCCGCCACCGGCCGCGACGGTCGACTCCCGCTCGACCTCGTCGGCCGGCGCGTCGCCGGTGTGCCGGCGCAGCGGCACTTCCTTGATGAAGCAGACCGCGATCAGCGCGATCAGCCCGAACGGTGCGGCGACCAGGAAGATGTCCCCGGCGCCGTGGCCGTACGCCGACTCCACCACCGCGCGGATCGGGGCGGGCAGGGTGTGCACGTTGGGCAGGGCGCCACCGCTGCCGGAGCCGGAGGCCGGGATGCCCAGGTGGGCCAGGCCGTCGGCGATGTAGCCGGTGACCTTGTGGCCGAGCACCGCGCCGAGCACCGAGACGCCGATCGCGCCGCCGAGGCTGCGGAAGAAGGCGACGGCCGAGCTGGCCGCGCCGAGCTCGTGCGCGCCGACGGTGTTCTGCACGGCCAGGACGAGGTTCTGCATGGTCATGCCGACCCCGATGCCGATCAGCGCCATGTAGCTGCTGAGCAGCCAGTAGTTGGTGTCCGCCCGGAGCGTGCCCATCAGCGCGAAGCCGAGGGTGAGCAGGGCCGACCCGGCGACCAGGTAGCGCTTCCAGTGCCCGGTGTTGGTGATGATCCGGCCGGTGAGCGTGGAGGAGATCAGCAGGCCGACGATCATCGGCAGGGTCATCAGGCCGGACATGGTCGGGCTCTGGCCGCGGCTGATCTGGAAGTACTGGCCGAGGAAGACCGAGGCGCCGAACATGCCGACGCCGACCGCGATGCTGGCGACCACGGCGAGGGTGATGGTGCGGTTGCGGAACAGGTGCGGCGGGATCATCGGCTCGCTGGCCCGGTTCTCCACCCGGACGGCGAGCACGCCGAGCAGCACCGCGCCGGCCACCATGACGGCGGACTGCCAGGAGATCCAGTCGTACCGGCTGCCGGCGAGGGTGATCCAGATCAGCAGCAGCGAGACGGCGGCGGTGATCAGGGTGGCACCCCACCAGTCGATCTTCGCCTTCCGCTTGACCACCGGCAGGTGCAGGGTCTTCTGGAGGACGACCAGGGCGAGGATGGCGAACGGCACGCCGACGTAGAAGCACCAGCGCCAGCCGAGCCAGGAGGTGTCCACGATCACGCCGCCGATCAGCGGGCCACCGATGGTGCCGACGGCCATCACCGCGCCGAGGTAGCCGCTGTAGCGGCCCCGCTCGCGGGGCGCGATCATCGTTGCCATGATCACCTGCGCCAGCGCGGTGAGGCCGCCGGCGCCCACGCCCTGGAGCACCCGGCAGGCGATCAGTTGCCCGGTGGACTGTGAGAGGCCGGCCAGCACGGAGCCCAGCACGAAGATGGCCAGGGAGAGCTGGACCAGGACCTTCTTGCTGGTCAGGTCGGCGAGCTTGCCCCAGATCGGGGTGGTCGCGGTGGTCGCCAGCAGCGTCGAGGTGACCACCCAGGTGTACGCGGACTGGCCACCCTTCAGCTCGGTGATGATCCGCGGTAGCGCGTTCGAGACGACCGTCGAGGAGAGGATGGCGACGAACATGCCCAGCAAGAGGCCGGAGAGGGCCTCCAGGATCTGCCGGTGGGTCATGTCGACGGCGGTCGCCCGGGTGGGCGCTGGCGCCTGGGTCATCGTGGCTGCCTCCGGTGGGAGTAGAGAAAGAGTTGCTTCGGGCAACCGTACGGCTTAGTTGCCTCGAGCAACAACTTGAGAAGCGGCGGCCTTGTTCCCGGTCCGACGGCTCAGCCCAGGCCCTCGTTGAACCGGCGCAGCAGTTTGGCGAACTCCGTCACATCCCGTTCGGACCAGTTGTCGAGCTTTTCCCGAAACTGCCCGAGGCGCGCGGACCGGGCCGCGTCGAACCGGTGCTGCCCCTCCTCGGTGAGCCGGAGCAGGGACGCCCGCCGGTCGGTCGGGTCGGGGTCACGACGGACCAGCCCCAGCCCCTCCAGCCCCTGGATCTGCCGGCTCAGCGTGCCCTTGCCGATGCCCAGCCGGGCGGCGAGGTCGGTCAGCCGGATCGAGTCGCACCGGCGCAGCCAGAGCAGCAGCCCGTACGCGTTCGGCTCCAGGTCGGGGTGCACTCCCCGGGCGATCTCCCAGGAGATCACCCGCCCACGGCGCAGCAGCGCGGTCACCTCGTGCTCCACCGCGCGTAGGATCTCCGGCTGCTGCTCGTCCACGGCACAGAGCGTACGGCGGCCGGCTCAGTTCCCGCCGGCCAGTCGCTGCCGGGCGACCTCGCGCAGGTGGCCGTCGCCGGTGGTGCCCTCGATCAGCACCTCGGCGGCGCGGCCGGTGTGCGTCAGGGTCGCCACCGCGTTGCCGAAGTACGGCCCGGCCAGCTTCCGCCAGCGCACGGTGGGCCGGCGTACCCCGGCGGAGCGCGCGAGGGCCCGGGTGGCCGCGGCCGGCCCGGGAGACCAGCCCAGCTTCATCAGCGGGCGCATTCCGGCCGGCACCTGGTTGTGGATCGGGGAGCAGGTCAGCTGGTGCACCGGGGTGCGCACCGAGGGGTCGTCGAACCGGGCCCGTGCCACGTACGAGTGATGCACGTCTCCGGAGAGCACGCTGATCGAGGCCGGCGGCGCGTACGCCGGGCCGGCGCCGACCCGCTCGCCCGTCCCGCCCGGGGCGCCGCTGCCGAGCCGGGCGAAGAGCGCGCCGAGCGCCTCGAAGGAACGGCTGAACGCGCCCCAGTGTTCCAGGTCACTGGCCCGGCGGAGCTGCTCGGACAGCTTCGCCAGCCACGGCCGGCGGGAGTCGGCGAGCCGCTCGTTCCATGCCTCGACGTGGTGGATGCCCGGGGGCAGCAACCAGGGCAGCGAGGCACCGACCACCAGATGGTCGTAGACCCCGTGCGCCCGGTCCAGGAACCAGGCCCACTCGCCGGGCGGCAGCATGGCCCGGTTGCCGGGTTGCAGCACCCGGCTGCACCGGTTGTCCAGCATCACCAGGCGGGTCCGCCCCAGGTCGAGGGCGTAGCTCCACTGGTAACTGCGGACGCGCCCGGGCGAGCGCGTCCAGTGAGCGGAGCGAGCCCCGCAGTCGGGAGCCGAAGACCAGCTCTGTTCGGTGTCGTGCACCTCGTCGGCCTCGGCGTCCACCCGCTCGCCGAACTCGCGCAGCACGTCGGTGGCGTCCTCGGCGGTGACCACCTTGGCGTAGAGCGGGTCGTCGGCGATCTCGTCCGGGGAGAGGTTGCCCAGGTGCTGGTAGACCCAGTACGAGGCGAGGCCACTGCGGATCCGCTCGGCCCACCAGGGCTGCCGGCGCATGTCCGCCCGCCAGGACGCGGAGGTGTTCCAGTCGTCGATGACCTCGTGGTCGTCGAAGATCATCACGCTCGGCACGGTGGAGAGCAGCCAGCGGATCTCCGGGTCGCGCCAGGACTCCAGATAGAGCTTGGTGTACTCGTCGAAGCTCACCACCTGCGTCGCCGGGGCGTCCTTCGGCCGCCGCCGGCGCCGCTTGAGCAGCTTGCGTACCGTGGGCGAGGTCACGTCGGCGTAGACCTGGTCGCCGAGCAGCATCAGCAGGTCGGGCCGGCCGGCCGGGTCCGGGTCGGCCATCAACCGCCGGGCGTACGCGTCGAGCGCGTCCGGGGGCAGCCGCCGGGTGGTGGCGTGCTGGGTCGCCTCCCGGCAGGAGCCGAAGATCAGCCTGACCGGCTGGTCCCGATCGTCCGCCGCCCGGGTGCGGATCACGCTGGCCGGGAAGCCGCTCTCCCGTACCGGCCAGGCGACCTCGCCGTCGAGCAGCACCTCGTAGCTGGTGGCGCTGTCCGGGGTGAGCCCTTCGACCACCACCAGCGCGTAGTGGTGGTCGTACGCGGAGAAGGTCGGCGCGGAGCCGGCGGCTCCGCCGGCCGTGCGAACGGTGACCACGGCGGGCGCATTGGTCTCGACCCAGACGGTGGCCCGCGTGCCGACGACCCGCCGCAGCAGGGGGCCGATGAGCAGGCGTGGGGCGGGCATGGCGAGACCTCCGAGGTGGGCGGACTTCAGCTTTACTACCCCGCCGGCGGTCGCCCCACTGCTGGCTGTGGCCGAGCCTACCGCCGGCGACGGCCGACGCCACGGGGTGCGGTCGATGAGACGCGGTCGCCGGCATCTGACAGGATTTCGGCATGACGGAATACCTCCTCGTCGCACTCGCCCTGCTCGGTGTGCTGATCCTCGGCGGCCTCAGCCTGGTGGTGCCCCGGCTGCGCCGGCGCCCCGAGCCGCCGCTGCCCGAGACCGAGGTCGAGACCCGGGCCGAGGAGGACCTCGCCGGTCCGCCCGTCGAGGCGCCCGAGGCCGAACTCTCCACCGGCGTCCTGGTCGAGCCGCCGCTGGTCGAGGTGCCCCCGGCGCCGCTGGAGGTGCCCGAGCCGACCGCCGGCCGGCTGGTCCGGCTGCGCTCCCGGCTGTCCCGCTCGCAGAACGCCCTCGGCAAGGGCCTGCTCGGCCTGCTCAGCCGCGACCACCTCGACGAGGACGCCTGGGAGGAGATCGAGGACAGCCTGATCACCGCCGACGTCGGCATCGACGCCACCCGCGAGATCGTCGACCGGCTGCGCGAGCGGACCCGGGTGCTCGGCACCCGGTCGGCCACCGAGCTGCGCGCGCTGCTCGCCGCCGAGCTGGTCAACGCCCTCGACCCGAGCCTGGACCGCTCCCTGCGGACCACCCCCAAGGACGGCCTGCCGGCGGTGCTGCTGGTGGTCGGCGTCAACGGCGCGGGCAAGACCACCACCTGCGGCAAGATCGCCCGGGTGCTGATCGCCGACGGCTGGACCGTCACCCTCGGCGCGGCCGACACCTTCCGGGCCGCCGCCGCCGACCAGCTGCAGACCTGGGGCGGCCGGGTGGGCGCGGAGACCGTCCGCGGCCCGGAGGGCGCCGACCCGGCCAGCGTCGCCTTCGACGCGGTCCGCCGGGGCATCGATGCCAGCACCGACACCGTGCTGATCGACACCGCCGGCCGCCTGCAGAACAAGATCGGCCTGATGGACGAGCTGGGCAAGGTCAAGCGGGTGGTGGAGAAGCACGGCCCGATCGACGAGACGCTGCTCGTCCTGGACGCCACCACCGGCCAGAACGGCCTGGAACAGGCCCGGGTCTTCACCGAGGTGGTCAATGTGACCGGGGTCGTGCTGACCAAGCTCGACGGCACCGCCAAGGGCGGCATCGTGATCGCCGTGCAGCGTAAGTTCGGCATCCCGGTCAAGCTGGTCGGGCTGGGCGAGGGCGCGGACGACCTGGCCCCGTTCGACCCGGCGCAGTTCGTCGACGCGCTGCTCGGCACCGAGCCGCTCGCCCGGGACGCGTAATCTCGCAGTGACGACTGACGATCGCGCGTTCGCCGGGTGGCGTGACCCTCGCCACGCGCCGCCGGCCCTGGGGAGACCGTACGTGACCTCGCAGGAGATCCCGCTGCACGGCGGGAACGTGAGCACCGTGGTCCGGGTCGGCGACACCGTCCGGCGCAACGCCGGCCCGTGGACGCCCTCCGTGCACGCCCTGCTGCGCCACCTGGAGTACGTCGGGTTCACCGGCGCCCCCCGTGCCCTCGGCATGGACGAGCGCAACCGGGAGGTCCTGTCGTACCTGGAGGGGGAGTGCGGGGAGTACCCGCTGGCCCCGCACTGGGTCACCGACGAGGCGCTGGTGACGGTGGCGACCATGCTGCGGATGTTCCACGACGCGCAGTACGGCTTCGCCCCGCCGCCCAGCGCGGTCTGGCGCTCGTTCGGCCCGCCCCCGCCGGACACCGAGGTCATCTGCCACCACGACGCCGCCCCGCACAACGTCATCTGGCGGCCGGACGGCACCCTCGGGCTGATCGACTTCGACCTCGCCTCGCCCGGCGCCCGGATCTACGACGTGGCGTACGCGGCTTGGACCTGGGTGCCGATCTTCTCCGACCGGGACTCGATCACGCTCGGCTGGAAGCACCCCGACCGGCCGCGCCGGCTGCGGCTCTTCGCCGACGCGTACGGGCTGATCCCGCGGGACCGGCACCGGCTGATCCGGACCATCCGCAAGCGGATCGTCGACCACGTCGAGGGGATCCGCCGGATGGCTGCGGCCGGTGAGCCGGCGTTCGTGCGGATCGTGCACAAGGGCCACCTCCGTCGCCCCCTGCGCGACCTGCGGCTGCTCGACTACGAGCGCCACGCCCTGGAGTACGCCCTCCGCTGAGGCTCTCTCCCCGCCCCTGCACGCACTTTCACGGAAAGAGTGGCTATTTCACCTGAAATAGCCACTCTTTCCGTGAACGAGGGCGGCTTGGCGGCGGTGCGGGGTTCTTCACACGCCGGAAACAACCCGTCACGCGCCGGAAATCGAGCGGTGTCGGTGAAGGAAACAGGGGGCGACCAAGCTTCCGCGCAACCGGCGTACGGGCGACGCTGCCCCGAAAGCCGCGAAGGAGGGAACTTCACCTTTAGGAGGCCAGCGTGCCTGAAGCACCGACGATCGACGGCGGCAACACCGTTTGGCTGCTGGTTTCGACCGCGCTCGTGCTGCTCATGACCCCGGGACTGGCGCTGTTCTACGGCGGGCTCAACCGGGCCAAGGGCGTGCTCAACATGATGATGATGAGCTTCTCCGCCATCGGGCTCATCTCGGTTCTGTGGTGGTTCTACGGTTTCAGCGTCGCCTTCGGGACCGACGTGAACGGCTTCTGGGGCGACCCCGGCGCGTACCTCGGCACCAGGACCTTCCTGGCCGAGACCGACCTGTGGGGCGCGACCGCGGAGAACCCCAGCGGCATCGGGGTCCCGCTCTACGTGTTCATGGCGTTCCAGATGGTCTTCGCCGTGATCACCGTGGCGTTGATCAGCGGCGCCATCTCCGACCGGGCCAAGTTCGCCGGCTGGCTGCTGTTCGCCTTCGGCTGGGCCACCCTGGTCTACTTCCCGGTCGCCCACTGGGTGTGGGGCGGCGGCATCATCGGCGGGAAGATCCACGCGTTGGACTTCGCCGGTGGCACGGCGGTGCACATCAACGCCGGCGCTGCGGCGCTCGCCCTGGCCCTGGTGCTCGGCAAGCGGCTCGGCTGGCCCCGGGAGGGCATGAAGCCGCACAACATCCCGCTGGTCGCGCTCGGCGCCGGTCTGCTCTGGTTCGGCTGGTTCGGCTTCAACGCCGGCTCGGAGCTGACCGTCGACTCGGTCGCCGGTCTCGCGTTCATCAACACCCAGCTCGCCACCGCCGCGGCGGTGCTCGGCTGGCTCGCGGTCGAATGGATCAAGGACAAGAAGCCGACCATGGTCGGCGCCTCCTCCGGCGCCGTGGCCGGTCTGGTCGCCATCACCCCGGCCTGCGGCTTCATCGCCCCGTGGGCGTCGGTCCTGCTCGGCATCGTCGCCGGTGTGGTCTGCGCCCTCGCCATCAGCCTGAAGTACAGGCTCGGCTACGACGACTCCCTCGACGTGGTCGGCGTGCACTTCGTCGGCGGCTGGATCGGCTCGCTGTGGCTCGGCCTCTTCGCCACCAACTCGGTCAACGGCGCGATCAGCGACGTGATCGGCGCCTCGGACGGCCTGTTCTACGGCGGCGGCCTGACCCAGCTCGGTCGGCAGGCGCTCGCCGGTCTGATCGTCACCGTCTGGTCGTTCGGCATCGCCTGGGTGCTCGCCTTCGCCATCGAGAAGACCATCGGCTTCCGGGTCCAGGCCGAGGACGAGGTCGCCGGCATCGACGTGGCTGAGCACGCCGAGAGCGGGTACGACCTGTCGTCGACCACCGGCAGTGCCGGCGGTGGGGCGTTCGCGATGGCCGGGCTGACCCCGGGCGCCCCGAAGCCGGCGCCGGACGAGGCCGACCAACCGGCCACCGAGCCGGTCAGCGAGAAGGTCGCCGGTTAACGTTCCTGGAATGGAGGGGTTGGACATGAAACTGGTGACCGCGGTCATCAAGCCGTACCAGCTGGACGCGGTGAAGGAGGCCCTGCACGCCCTCGGCGTGGCCGGCCTGACCGTCAGCGAGGTCCAGGGGTACGGGCGGCAGAAGGGGCACACCGAGGTCTACCGGGGTGCCGAGTACACGGTCGAGTTCCTGCCCAAGATCCGGGTCGAGGTGCTCACCGACGAGATGGACGTCGACAAGATCGTGGACGCGATCGTCGCCGCCGCCCGGACCGGCAAGATCGGCGACGGCAAGGTCTGGGTCACCGGGGTCGAGGAGGTCGTCCGGGTCCGTACCGGCGAGCGCGGCCTCGACGCCCTGTAACCGGAAGGGCCCCGCTGATGACCTCGTCGACCAGGAGCACCGCGTCGGACACCCCCGGATCCACTGACGCCAGCCTCCCGGTCGATGAGGTCGACGGCATCGGCGAAGCGGCCCGGGTCAGGCGCGCGGAAGGGTTCGACGCCTGGCTCGGGTCGCTGCTGCCGTCCCGGGACGGGATCGCGCTGGTCGCCGTCGGCGGCCTCGGGCGGCGGCAGTGCGCCCCGCACGGCGACCTCGACCTGGTGCTCCTGCACGCCGGGGTGCCCGGCGTCGACGAGCTCGCCGCGTCGCTGTGGTACCCCATCTGGGACGCCGGGGTGCGGCTCGACCACTCGGTGCGCACCCTCGCCGAGGCGCTCTCGGTGGCCCAGGACGACGTCAAGGTCGCCCTCGCGCTGCTCGACGCGCGCTTCGTCGCCGGCGACCGGGCGCTCGCCGACTCGCTCACCCGCACCGCCGTCGACCACTGGCGGCGCACCGCCGTCCGCCGGCTCCCCGCCCTGCGGGAGATCACCGAGAGTCGCTGGCGTACCCACGGCGAACTGGCCTTCCTGCTCGAAGGGGACCTCAAGGAGGCCGCCGGCGGGCTGCGCGACGTGGGCCTGCTGCGGGCAATCGCCGCCGCCGGCATCACCGACGCGCTGCGCCCCGCCGTGCGCGCCGCGCACCGGCGGCTGCTGGACACCCGCGACGCCCTGCACCAGCAGGTCGGCCGCCGGGTCGACCGGCTGGTCGCCCAGGAACGCGACGGGGTGGCCGGGCTGCTCGGCCTGCGACAACTCCAGCTCGGCGCGGCTGACGCCGGGCAGCGACCGGGAGTCGTCGTGGACGACGGCGACGCCCTGCTGCGCCGGATCGCCGGGGACGCCCGCACGGTCAGCCACGCCCTCGACGACGCCTGGCGGGCCGCCGACCGGCTGCGCTCCGGCCGCCGCCGCGGCGGCGACGGCCGCCCGGTGCGCCGGCCCGTCGCCCGGGACGTCGTCGAGCACGACGGGGAACTGGTGCTCGCCCGCACCGCCATCGGCGCCCGCCCCGACCCGAGCCTGGCGCTGCGGATCGCTGCCGCCGCGGCCACCACCCGGCTGCCGATCGCCCGGGCCACCTGCGAGTGGTTGGCCGCGTACTGCCCGCCGCTGCCCGCGCCCTGGCCGCCGGCCGCCCGCGCCGCGCTGATCACCCTGCTCGGGGCCGGTCCCGGCCTGGTGCCCGCCTGGGAGACCTGCGACCGGTACGGCCTGATCGACCGCTGGCTGCCCGAGTGGACCCGGCTGCGCAGCCTGCCCCAGCACAACCCGGTGCACCGGTTCACCCTCGACCGGCACCTGGTGCAGACCGCGTACGAGGCGAGCCGGCACACCCGCGCGGTGGACCGCCCCGACCTGCTGCTGCTCGGCGCGTTCCTGCACGACATCGGCAAGGGGCTGCCGGGCGAAGGCGCCGCCGGGCAGGTCGGCCGGCACGAGCCCGCCGTCGCGGACCACAGCGTCGTCGGGGCGCCGCTGGCCGAGGCGATCGCGGCCCGGATCGGGCTGCCCGAGGCCGAGGCGACGCTGATCGGCACACTGGTCCGGCTGCACCTGCTCCTGCCCGAGGTGGCCACCCGCCGCGACCTGTCCGACCCGAAGACCGTCGCCGGGGTCGCCGAGCAGGTCGGCGACCCCACCACCCTGGACCTGCTGCACGCCCTGGTCCGGGCCGACGCGGCGGCCACCGGGCCGGCCGCCTGGTCGGACTGGAAGGGGCGGCTGGTCGCCGAGCTGGTCGCCCGGGTGCGTACCGCGCTGGACACCGGCGCCCTGCCCGCGCCCCCGGCCCCGGACCCGGCGCTGGTGGCGGGGCCGCTGCCGGTCGTACACCTGGCGGAGGACCGGGTGGCGGTGGCCGCGGCGGACCGGCGCGGCCTGCTCGCGACGGTGGCTGGCTGCCTGGCCCTGCACCGGCTGGAGGTGCTCTCCGCGGACGCCTCCACGGTCGACGGCCGGGCCCTGGTCGAGTGCCGGGTGCAGCCGCGCTACGGCCTGGCGCCCGACCCGATCGCGCTCAGTGCCGACCTGCGGCGCGCCGTCAACGGGGATGTCTCGGTCACCCAGCGGCTGCGGGGCCGGGCCCTCGCGCCGCGGGGTGGGGGGGCCGCGCCGCGGGTGGTCTGGCACCGGGAGGCGGCCACCGACGCGGTGCTGCTGGAGCTGCGCGCCGCCGATGCGGCCGGCCTGCTCTACCGGGTCACCTGCGCCCTCGACGAGGCCGGGGCCCAGGTCCGGGCGGCCCGGATCTCCACCCTCGGCGGCGACGTGGTGGACGCGTTCTACCTCGTCGGCGGCTGGCCCTCCGACACCGACCGGGCCCGGCTCGAAGCCGCCGTCCTGGCCGCCGTCTGAGACCTTCCGCGCCGGCCGGAAGCGGTCGAGCGGCGGGCCGGCTACGCCCGCTGGCGTAGTCGCGGAGCCGCCCGCCGGGCGACGCCCGGGAGGCCGCCGGCCGGCACTCTGGTGGCTCGTCGCGACGATGTGGGCCATGCTCGGCGCTGGTGGTGGTGGCCTATCTCGTCGCGTTCGCCGTGGCGGGCGGGTGGTTGCTGCACCGCCGGGACATCGGTTGGACGCGGGGGAGGGACGACATGGACCGGAAGCGCCGCCGCTGGCGGGTGGGGGTCGGCGACAGCGCCCTTGCCCTGGGGATGCTCGCCTTCGGGCTGGTCGGCACCCGCGGCGCCGCCGCGAACGAGGGCGTCGCCGCAGGCGGCGGGACGTACGCGCTGGTGGCGGTCGCCGCGCTGGCGCTGGCCGTACGACGGCGGTGGCCGCTGGTGACGCTGGCGGTCGGCACGCTGGCCGCCACGGCGTACCTGCTGCTCGGCTACCCCTACGGTCCGATCCTGATCTCGTTCTTCGTCGCGGTCTACACGGTCGCCGCGCATCGGCCGCTCCGGCCCGCCGGGGCAGCCTGCGGGGTGGCGCTGCTGGTGCTGCTGAGCTGCGTGTTCGTCGGCGTCCGGCCGTGGGGTCCGATCGGGGCCATGCCGGCCGCGGCCTGGGTGGTGGTGCCGTTCGCGGTCGGTACCACCGTGCGGCTGCTCCGGGAGAGCGCCGCCCGGGACCGTACGGACGAGGCGCGCCGGCTGGCCGACGGCGAGCGGCTGCGGGTCGCCCGCGAGGTGCATGACGTGGTGGGGCACGGCCTGGCGGCGATCCACATGCAGGCGGAGATCGCGCTGCACCTGCTGGCGAAGCGGCCGGAGCAGGCCGAGACCGCGTTGCGGGCGATCAGCCGGACCAGCAAGGAGGCCCTGGACGAGCTGCGGGTGACGCTCACCGTGGTCCGCCGGGACGAGGCGGACGCGCAGCGGGCCCCGGCCCCGGGGCTGGACCAGGTGCCGCAGCTGCGCGACCGGCTGGCCGGCGCCGGGGTCCCGGTCACCGTGACGGTCGACGGGGAGCCCCGCCCGCTGCCGGTGGCGGTCGACCTGGCGGCGTACCGGGTGGTGCAGGAGTCGTTGACCAACGTGCTGCGCCACGCCGGGCAGGCCACCGCCGCGGTCCGGCTCCGGTACTCACCCGCCGAGGTCGCGGTGGAGGTGACCGACACCGGCCGGGGCGCGTCGACCGGGCCCGGGGCGGGCGGCGGGTTCGGGCTGGCCGGGATGCGGGAGCGGGTCACCGCGCTCGGTGGCGTGTTCAGCGCCGGGCCGGTCGCCGGCGGCGGTTTCCGGGTGTACGCGACGTTGCCGGTGGAGGAGGCTTCATGATCAAGGTGTTGCTCGCCGACGACCAGGACCTGATCCGGATCGGGCTGCGGGCCCTGGTGGAGAGCGAGGAGGACCTGAGCGTGGTCGGCGAGGCCGCCGACGGACTGCGCGCCGTCGAGCTGGCCCGCGCCGAGCGCCCGGACGTGGTGCTGATGGATGTCCGGATGCCGGGCGTGGACGGGATCGAGGCGACCCGGCGGATCGTTGCCGACCCGTCGCTGGCCGGCACCCGGGTGGTCGTGCTGACCACCTTCGAGCTCGACGAGTACGTCTTCGACGCGCTGCGGCACGGGGCCAGCGGCTTCCTGACCAAGGACACCCCGCCGGCCGAACTGCTGCGGGCGATCCGCGTCGTGGCCGAGGGGGAGGCGCTGCTGTCGCCCTCGGTGACCCGCCGGGTGGTCCGGGAGTACGCCGCCCGGCCGGCCCGGGTGCTCCGCCCGCACCCCCGGCTGGACACCCTCACCGAGCGGGAGCGGGAGGTGGTGGGCCTGGTCGGCGAGGGGCTGAGCAACGCCGAGATCGCCGATCGGCTGGTGGTCAGCCCGGCGACCGCGCGGACCCACGTCAGCCGGGCGATGGTCAAGCTGGCCGCCCGGGACCGGGCCCAGCTGGTGGTCTTCGCGTACCAGTCGGGGCTGGTCGACTCCTGATCGTCTGGCTGAACGGGGCGTTCGGGGCGGGCAAGACCACCGTGCCCACCGGCGACTACCAGGACCTGGCCGCGTGGCGGCGCCGGGTGGTCCGTTTCGGTGGGCTGGCGGCGAGGAGTGCCCTGGGCGGGTCCGGTGGCCCGGGCCGCACCGCCGCCGGCAATGGGTGGGGTGTCTGGGAGACGCTTTGGAACTGATGACGTAAACGATCGCAGCCGCAGCCGCAGCCGCAGCCGCAGCCGCAGCCGCAGAGGCGGGGCAGAGGACACCGGCGCGGGCGCGGAGGCGGACGGGCGCGCCAGCGCGGGCCTGGGCGCCGGACCGGGCGAGATCGTGGCGGGCTGACCGGCCGGGGCTCGGCCGTGGGATAGGGGTGATTCGTTCACGTCATCAGCTCCAAAGCGTATGAGGCGCTCTCGCCTCCGCGGCAGGACGCGCCCGGCACCCGGCTGTGCGTGCCCGCGGGCTGAGCCGCCGGGCGCCGGTCGTCCCGGCTTCCGCGGCGCGGGATGCGCCGTCCCGTTCCCGGTCGGACGTGTGGCGGGCCGCCGCCTCTCGGCCGGGAGTCCCGAGGTGGCCGAGGCGCTCTCCGGGCGCGTCGAGGTGGAACCGCTGCCGGATCCGGTGGTGGGGTGGCGGCCGGAAGGTGTCGACGCCCTGACCCGCGTGCCGGGCGCGCGGGCGGCCGGGCGGCCGGGCGGCCGGGCCGGAGCGTGGGTGCGGGCGGCGGGCTACCCTAGCTGTGGCCGGTTCCTGCACCCCGGCCGCGTTGTGCCCGCCGTAACACTGACAAACGGGATGTTCGCGTGTTTGACACCTTGAGTGACCGCCTGTCCGGGATCTTCACCAAGCTCCGCGGCAAGGGTCGGCTCACCGACGCCGACATCGACGCCACCGCGCGCGAGATCCGCATGGCGTTGCTGGAGGCGGATGTCGCGCTGCCGGTGGTCAAGGGCTTCATCGCCAACCTCAAGGAACGGGCGCGCGGCGCGGAGGTCTCCCAGGCGCTCAACCCGGCGCAGCAGATCGTCAAGATCGTCAACGAAGAACTGGTCAACGTGCTCGGCGGCGAGGGGCGGCGGCTCCAGTTCGCCAAGCAGCCGCCGACCGTGATCATGCTGGCCGGTCTCCAGGGCTCCGGTAAGACCACCCTCGCCGGCAAGCTGGCCCGCTGGCTCAAGGCCCAGGGGCACCAGCCACTGCTGGTCGCCGCCGACCTCCAGCGCCCCAACGCCGTCGGGCAGCTCCAGGTGCTCGGTGGCCGCGCCGGCGTCGAGGTGTACGCCCCCGAGCCCGGGAACGGCACCGGCGACCCGGTGCAGGTCGCGCGCGCCTCGATCGAGCACGCCAAGCGGGCCGCCCGGGACATCGTCATCGTCGACACCGCCGGCCGCCTCGGCATCGACGCCGAGATGATGCAGCAGGCCGCCGACATCCGCGACGCGGTCGACCCGGACGAGGTCATCTTCGTCATCGACGCGATGGTCGGTCAGGACGCGGTGCGCACCGCCGAGGCGTTCCGCGATGGCGTCGGCATCACCGGTGTCGTGCTGTCGAAGCTCGACGGCGACGCCCGCGGTGGCGCCGCGCTGTCGGTCCGGGAGGTCACCGGGCAGCCGATCCTCTTCGCCTCCACCGGCGAGAAGCTGGAGGACTTCGACGTCTTCCACCCCGACCGGATGGCCAGCCGGATCCTCGGCATGGGCGACGTCCTCACTCTGATCGAGCAGGCCGAGCAGGCCTTCGACTCCGATCAGAAGGAGAAGATGACCGCCAAGCTGATGGGCGGCGAGCAGTTCACCCTGGAGGACTTCCTCGACCAGCTCATCGCGGTCCGCCGGATGGGCCCGATCGCCAACGTGCTGGCCATGATGCCCGGCATGGGGCAGATGAAGGACCAGCTCGCCGAGCTGGACGACAAGCACTTCGACCGGGTCACCGCGATCATTCGGTCGATGACCCCGGCCGAGCGCACCAACCCGAAGATCATCAACGGCTCCCGCCGGGCCCGCATCGCCACCGGTTCGGGCGTCACCGTGATGGACGTCAACCAGCTGCTCAACCGCTTCGCCGACGCGCAGAAGATGATGAAGCAGATGGGCGGCATGATGGGCCTGCCCGGCGCGGGCCGGCGCAAGGCGACCAAGTCGCCGAAGAACAAGCGCAAGGGCACCAAGGGCGGCGGAAGGCCGCGTACCGGGGCGGGCGCCGGGCTGCCGGGCGGCTTCCCGGGCGGCATGCCGCAGCTGCCGCCGGGGCTGGACCCGGGCGACCTGGCCGGTGGTCAGGGCCTGCCGCCGGGCTTCAAGCTCCCGAAGATCGACTTCAACAAGCTCGGCAAGGGCGACGGCAAGCGCTGACCTCGGGCGGCCGGTGCCCGTCGCAGCCACCCAGGGTTGTCCCAGGTCGGCCGGGTGGCGGCCGTGACCGCCACCCGGCGGCGGGTCACCGGTTCGGTGCCGGCTTCGGGGCATTCCGACCCGTCACGGCGTCCAGCCGCGCCTTCTTGTGTTCGGCGCGGCGCCGCTGCCGCGGCGTCAACTCCGGCCGGCCACTCTGCCGCAGGTAGTTGGGCACCCGTCGGTCGTTCGGAATCGACATGCTCATCGGCGGACCTCCTCTTCGGCGCGGCTTCCCACCACCGTTCAACGTGACCGGGTGAGGCGACCCCACCCGGTCCGGGTGAGCGCCGCCCCGGGCGGCGGCGGCCCGCCGAGGCGCGGCGGGGAGTGATCCGGTAGGACTGTGCTCATGGCTCTGCATGTGCGCGGTGTGCTCCTGCCGGACGACGAGGTCCGGGATCTCTGGCTGGTCGGCGACCGGGTCACCTTCGAACCGGTGCCCGACGCGGAGACCGTGGTGGACGGCGGGTTCGTGTTGCCCGGCCTGGTCGACGCGCACTGCCACGTCGGCATCGCCCGGGGCGGTGCCCCGATCACCTCGCTCGACGAGGCCCGCGAGCTGGCCCGCACCGACCGGGACGCCGGGGTGCTGGCCATCCGGGACGCCGGCTCGCCGTTCCCGTACCCCGAACTCGACGACGAGTCGGACCTGCCGCGACTGGCCCGCGCCGGGCGGCACGTCGCTCCGCCGAAGCGCTACCTGCGCGACATCGGCCTGGAGGTCGGCGCGGCGGAGGTGGCCGCGACGGTGGCGGCGCAGGCCGCCGCCGGCAACGGCTGGGTCAAGCTGGTCGGCGACTGGATCGACCGTGGCGTCGGCGACCTGGCCCCGTCATGGGACGCCGACACGATGACCGCGGCCGTCGCGGCCGCGCACGCGGCCGGGGCGCGCGCCGCCGTGCACACCTTCTCCGAGTCGGCCGTGGAGATCATGGTGCGCGCCGGGGTGGACTCGGTGGAGCACGGCACCGGCCTCAGCCCCGACCTGATCGACCTGATGGCCCGGCAGGGCACCGCGCTGATCCCCACGATGATCAACATTCGCACCTTCGGCGGCATCGCCGACCAGGCGCGGGCCAGGTTCCCCGGGTACGCCGACCACATGCTCGCCCTGCGCGACCGCTTCCCCGAGGTGGTCCGGGCGGCGTACGAGGCCGGTGTGCCGATCTACGTCGGCACCGACGCGGGCGGCGGCATCGACCACGGGCTGGCCGCCGAGGAGATGCTGCTCCTGCACGAGCGGGCCGGCATGTCGGCGGTCGACGTCCTCGCCGCCGCCTCCTGGCGTGCCCGCGAGTGGCTGGGCTTCTCCGGCCTGGTCGAGGGTGGCCTGGCCGACCTGGTCGTCTACCCCGAGGACCCGCGCCGCGACCTGCGGGTGGTCCGCGCCCCGTCCCGCATCGTCCTGCGCGGTCGCGTCATCCGCTGACCACAGCCGCCGGCGCGGCTCAGCTCACGACCAACAGGTACTTCGCCCGCACCGAGAACTCGCCGCCGTCGGTGCCGCCGAAGGTCAGCTCGTGCTCGCCCGGGGCCAGCGGCGGCACGCTCGCCCAGAGACCCCAGCAGGTGACCGGGTACGGCCGCGACCGGCCGGTGACGGCGTTTCGGACGGCACCCCGTACCTCGAAGGGGGTCGGCGTGCCGATGGTGTCGAGCGCCACCCGCTCGTCGTCGAGCTTGGCGTGCCCGGTGGCCCCGCCGACCACCGGCACCTCGCCCGGGGCGGAGCCGACCTGCCATATGTTGAAGGCGGGGAAGAAGAGCGGCCGCCCGGCGGGGATCACGCAGCGCCGCCGCACCGTCCCGCCGTACGTGCCGGCCAGGAACCAGACGTCGTCGGGCTGGTGGTGCCCGGCGTCCTCGCCGGTCGTGTCGTGGATCGGGTCCGTCATCGGCCCGTGCGCCGCCAGCCAGCGCACCCAGCGCGCGACGAGGCCCTCGGGCGAGGACGGCGGGTAGGGCAGCGGTGCCGGCTCGGCGGCACGGCGGGAGAACAGGGAGCGCAGCGGAGACATGGCCGCAGATGCTAGCGCGCTGGTCAACTGCCCCGCCCGGTCGGGATCCCGGTACCCGGCCGCGGTACGGGCGCGCCCGATCGCGGTGCCCACCGGGCGGAGCATAGGATGTGCCCTCATGGCACGCGTGCTCACTCCCCGTGCGGAGGACTTCCCCCGCTGGTACCAGGACCTGATCGCCAAGGCGAAGCTGGCCGACAACGGCCCGGTCCGCGGCACCATGGTCATCCGACCGGCCGGCTACGCCATCTGGGAGCGGATGCAGGCCGAGATGGACGCCCGGATCAAGGCGGCCGGCGCGGAGAACGCTTACTTCCCGCTCTTCATCCCGGAGAGCTACCTCAAGCGCGAGGCCGAGCACGTCGAGGGCTTCTCGCCGGAACTCGCCGTCGTCACCCACGGTGGCGGCAAGCAGCTCGCCGAGCCGGTGGTGGTGCGCCCCACCAGTGAGACGGTGATCGGCGAGTTCATGGCCAAGTGGGTCGACTCGTACCGGGACCTGCCGCTGCTGCTCAACCAGTGGGCGAACGTGGTCCGCTGGGAGCTGCGCCCCCGGATCTTCCTGCGCACCAGCGAGTTCCTCTGGCAGGAGGGGCACACCGCGCACGCCACGCGGTCCGACGCCCGGGCCTACGCGCGGCGGATCCTGCACGAGGCGTACGAGGACCTGATGGTCAACGTGCTGGGCATCCCGGTGGTGGTCGGCCTGAAGACCGCCCGGGAGCGGTTCGCCGGCGCGACGGCCACCTATACCTGCGAAGGCATGATGGGCGACGGCAAGGCGCTCCAGCTGGGCACCAGCCACGAGCTGGGGCAGAACTTCGCCAAGGCGTTCGACATCAGCTACACCTCCGCCGAGGGCGGCCGGGAGCACGCCTGGACGACCTCCTGGGGCACCTCGACCCGGATGCTCGGCGGCCTGATCATGTGCCACGGCGACGACAACGGCCTGCGGGTGCCGCCGAAGCTGGCCCCGGTCCAGGCGTACGTCATGGTCGTCAAGGACGGCGAGGGTGTAGGCGAGGCGGCGGCCAAGCTCCGCGACGCGCTGCGCGACGCCGGCGTCCGGGTCGCGCTCGACGACCGCACCGACACCCCGTTCGGCCGCCGGGCCGTCGACGCCGAGCTGCGCGGCTATCCGGTACGCGTCGAGGTCGGCCCCCGCGACCTGGCCGCCGGCAACGCGGTCGTGGTCCGGCGTACGGACGGCTCGAAGGCCCCGACGCCGGTTGCGGACGTGGTCGGCGCGGTGCTGGCCGCGTTGGAGGCCGACCAGCGGACGCTGCACGACCAGGCCCTCGCCCACCGCCAGTCGCGCACCGTCGAGGTGTCGACGCTGGCCGAGGCGATCGAGGCGGCGGCCACCGGCTGGGCCAAGGTGCCGTGGTCGGCGGTCGGCGTCCAGGGCGAGGCCGAGGCGAACGGTCAGGGCGTCACCGTGCGCTGCCTGCTCCGCGCCGACGGCTCGGTGCCCGACTCGGAGGACGAGCCGGACCTGGTCGCCATCCTCGCCCGCGCCTACTGAGGTGCGCCCGGGCGGTCCCGCCGACCGGTTCGCGCCGGGGCGGCTGATCCTGCACCGCAACGTGCGGCACGGCCGGATCGGCTGGGTCCGGCCGGGCCGGGTGGTCAGCGACGACGAGCGCGGGCTGCTGCTCTGGATCGCCCGGGACTCCCCGGTGGCCCACGAGGTCACCGAGGCCGGCCTGGGGATGCGGGCGATGCCGTTCGCCGAGTGGATCTCCTCGTCCTACCGGCTGGCGCGCGGTCGGTGGAACGGCCCGCCGCTGCTGAAGTTCCTGCCCACCGGGGCGGCCCACTCGGTCTGGTGGTTCCGGGACGCGCGGGGGCGCTTCGCCAGCTGGTACGTCAACCTGGAGGAGCCGGGCGTCCGCTGGGACGACGGCGCGGTCGCCGGGGTGGACGTGGTGGACCAGGACCTCGACGTGGTGGTGTACCCGGACCGCAGTTGGCGGTGGAAGGACGAGGACGAGTTCGCCGAGCGGCTCGCCTTCCCCGACGACTACTGGGTGGCCGACGAGGCGGCCGTGCGGGCCGAGGGGAAGCGGGTGATCGCCCTCGCCGAGGCGGGGGAGTTCCCGTTCGACGGCGCCTGGTGCGACTTCGTCCCGCCCGCCGACTGGGACGTACCGGACGAACTGCCCTTCGGCTGGGACCGCCCGCCGGTCCGCTGACCGTGTCCCTCGTCACCCGCCCGTCGGGCAGGGTGACCCGCCCGGGTCCGGTGTGAGAGATCGGCGCCGGATCTGGCAGAATGGGTCGCTGGTATCCGGCGCGCGTCCGGCGCCCTCTAACCCGGGCGCGTCGCCAGTCCACCGAGCAGTCTCCGGCCCAACCCCACTGTGCCGGTCGGCGCTCACCCGTGCACCGCCCGTACCGGGCCGGTGAGATCGCAACAGGAGCGAAACAACTGTGGCCGTAAAGATCCGGCTCCTGCGGATGGGCAAGATCCGCAACCCGCAGTACCGCATCGTCGTCGCCGACTCGCGCACCAAGCGCGACGGTCGCGCGATCGAGTTCGTCGGCGTGTACCAGCCGAAGGAAGACCCTTCGGTGATCGAGGTCAAGTCGGACCGGGTCCAGTACTGGCTCTCCGTCGGCGCGCAGCCGAGCGAGGCGGTGCAGCGCCTGCTGGAGCTGACCGGTGACTGGCAGAAGTACAAGGGCCTGCCGGCCCCGCCGCCGCTGAAGGTCGCCGCCGAGCGCGCCGACCGCAAGGCGGCGTACGAGGCCGAGGCGAAGGCCGCCGCCGGCCTGGCCGAGGCTCCGGCCAAGCCGGCCAAGAAGGCCGCCAAGGCCGAGGCGCCGAAGACCGAGGCGCCGGCCGAGGCCCCGGCCGCTGCTGCCGACGCCGGTGAGCAGGCCTGACATGCCGCTGCGTCCCGCGCTGGAGCACCTGGTCAAGGGCATCGTGGACCACCCGGACGACGTGCGTGTCCGCATGGTCGACTCCCGTCGGGGCAAGCGGCTGGAAGTCCGCGTGCACCCGGAGGACCTCGGTACCGTGATCGGGCGGTCCGGCCGGACCGCCAAGGCACTGCGCCAGGTGATCGGCTCCATCGGTGGACGCGGAGTACGCGTCGACATCGTCGACGCGTACTGATGCTGCTCATTGTCGGCAGGATCGGCAAACCGCACGGCATCCGCGGTGAGGTCACCGTGGAGGTGCGGACCGACGAGCCCGAAGCGCGTTTCGCCTCCGGCGCGGTGCTGCGCACCGAGCCGGGGGCGACCGCCCCGGCCAACCCCGCGCCCGGCCCGGGCGTGGCGTTCCGGGTTCCCGCGGAGCTGACCATCGAGTCGGCCCGCTGGCACCAGGGCCGGATGCTGGTCGCCTTCGAGGGCATTGGAGACCGGGAGGTCGCCGAGGCGCTGCGCGGCACCCTGATCGGCGTGGACAGCGCCGACGTCGCCCCGCCGGAGGACCCGGAGGAGTTCCACGACCACCAGCTGGTCGGCCTCGCCGTGGTCACCCCGGACGGTGAGCAGCTGGGCGAGGTGGCCCGGATCGACCACGCCCCCGCCTCGGACCTGCTGGTCGTGCGCCGCCCCGAGGGGCGTACCGCGCTGATCCCCTTCGTCACGGCGATGGTCCCCGAGGTGGACCTCGCCGGCGGTCGCGTCGTGGTCGACCCGCCGGCCGGGCTGCTCGACCTCTGAGACCGGAGCCACCCCCCATGCGCGTCGACGTCGTGTCGATCTTCCCGGAGTACTTCGCCCCGCTGGACCTGTCGCTGATCGGCCGAGCCCGGGAGAACGGCACGCTGCGGCTGGCCGTACACGACCTGCGGAGCTGGACCCACGACGTGCACCGCACGGTCGACGACACGCCCTACGGCGGCGGCCCGGGTATGGTCATGCGGCCGGAGCCCTGGGGTGCGGCGCTCGACGCCCTCGCCCCCGACGAGCTCGGTCCCGACGGCCACACCCTGCCCCGGCTGCTGGTGCCCTCGCCGGCCGGCGTCCCGTTCACCCAGGCCATGGCCCACGAGTTGGCCGCCGAGTCGCACCTGCTCTTTGCCTGCGGCCGGTACGAGGGCATCGACCAGCGGGTGCTCGACCACGCCGCGACCCGGATGCGGGTCACCGAGGTCTCCCTCGGCGACTACGTGCTCTTCGGCGGCGAGGTGGCGGTGCTGGTGATCCTGGAGGCGGTCACCCGGCTGCTGCCCGGGGTGCTCGGCAATGCCGGCTCGCTGGACGAGGAGTCGCACGCGCACGGGCTGCTGGAGGCCCCGATGTACACCAAGCCGGCGACCTGGTGCGGGCACGAGGTGCCGGAGGTGCTCCGCTCCGGCGACCACGGGCGGATCGCCCGGTGGCGGCGCGACGAGGCGCTGGCCCGCACCGCCGCCCGACGGCCCGACATGATCGCCGCACTGCCCCCGGAGTCCCTGGACAAACGGGACGTCGCCGCGTTGGGCCGGGCCGGATTTCAGCTGCCGCCGGGGGATGTGGCAAAGTAGGGGGGTTGCCGCATCCGCCCGCGCCCGCGGGGGGCTGCGAGGATCCCCGACCGGGGTCGGCCCGCCGACCACCACCCGGAGATCAGAATCACCCATCCGCGCACCGAGTGACGGTGCGCCGTGAGCCTCACGAGGACGCAGCGATGAACATCCTGGACGCCCTTGACGCCCAGTCGAAGCGGACCGACCTCCCCGACTTCCGTGCCGGTGACACCGTCAAGGTGCACGCGCGGGTCGTCGAGGGCAACCGGTCCCGTGTCCAGATCTTCCAGGGCGTCGTCATCCGCCGCCAGGGTGGCGGTCTGCGCGAGACCTTCTCGGTCCGCAAGGTCAGCTTCGGTGTGGGCGTGGAGCGGACGTACCCGATCAACGGCCCGGGCATCGACCGGATCGAGATCGTGACCCGCGGTGACGTCCGTCGCGCCAAGCTCTACTACCTGCGCGAGCTGCGCGGCAAGAAGGCCAAGATCAAGGAGAAGCGGGAGAAGCAGCCCAGCTGACTTCCCGCTCGCCACGCCACCTGAGCTGCGCCGATGTCGTATCGACCAGATCGCATTACCCTGGTCGTACGGGCGCAGCGGGGCAGCGACGCCGCGACACTGGTCACGGCATACGAATGTCCACTACCGCCCGTGGAGCCTCGACGAGGCTCCCGGGCGGTAGTGTCGTTTCTGCGGACCGGGGAGTGGCGTGGTGCAGGTGCTTGACTCAGACGGCACAGTCGATCCGTGGCACCGGCGGACCCGGCGCCCCCGCCGGCAGATGCCGCTCTGGCAGGAACTCCCACTGCTGCTGGTCGTCGCCTTCTGCCTCGCCGTGCTGATCCGCACCTTCCTGCTCCAGGCCTTCTTCATCCCCTCCGGCTCGATGGAGGACACCCTCCTCATCGGCGACCGGGTGCTGGTCAACAAGGTCGTCTACGACGTGCGCGACCCGGTGCGCGGCGAGGTCGTGGTCTTCCGCGGCACCGACCGGTGGGTCGCGCAGGAGGTCCAGGGGCCCGAGCCCGGTTTCGCCGGCAAGGTCGGGCGTACGCTCGGCGACCTGGTCGGGGTCAGCCGCCCCGGCGAGAAGGACTTCATCAAGCGGGTCATCGGCGTTCCCGGCGACCGGGTGAAGTGCTGCGACGACCAGGGGCGCGTGCTGGTCAACGGCATCCCACTCGACGAGCCGTACGTGATCCGCAACTCGCCGCTGGACGTGCCGCCCAACCCCCGCGAGTGCCGGTCCCGGCGCTTCGAGGAGGTGGTCGTCCCCGCCGGCCAGATCTTCGTGATGGGCGACCACCGGCTGGTCTCACAGGACGCCCGCTGCCAGGGCCCGGTGCCGATCGACAACCTGGTCGGCCGGGCGTTCATGGTGGTCTGGCCGTCCCAGCGGTGGACGTCGTTGCCAGTGCCGGCGACCTTCGACAAGCTCTCCCGGCCGGCCGCCGCCCCGGCCGGCCCGCCGGGGCCGGTCGAGCCGACCCCGGTGGGCGGTGTCGCTCTCCTCCTTCCGGTGGCGGCCCTGATGTCCGTTGTCGCGCGTTCCGGACGATCAGCCCGCGCCCGGGGACGTAGGCTCCACCCGTGATTGACGAGCAGACCGAGAAGCCCCGCAGTTCCTTCTGGAAGGAGCTGCCCATCCTCCTGGGCGTGGCGATCCTGGTGGCGGTGCTGGTCCGTGCCTTCGTGCTGCAGACCTTCTTCATCCCGTCCCCGTCCATGGAGAACACCCTCAAGATCGACGATCGGGTGCTGGTCAACAAGCTGGTCTACGACTTCCGGTCGCCGCACCGCGGCGAGGTGGTCGTCTTCAAGGCGCCGACCGAGTGGAGCGGCAACCCCGCGGGCGAGGACTTCATCAAGCGGGTGATCGGCGTCGGCGGCGACCACGTGGTCTGCTGCGACGACGACAAGCTGGTGATCAACGGCAAGCCGCTCGACGAGCCGTACATCTATTCCGCCGACGGCCAGCGGGACAAGCCGGCCGACCAGGAGTTCGACATCACCGTGCCGGAGGGGCGGCTCTGGGTGATGGGCGACCACCGCTCCGCCTCCGGCGACTCACTGGAGCACTGGCAGCGGTCCGATCGGAACATCGACAGCGCCACCATTCCCGAGGACCGGGTCGTCGGGCGGGCCTTCACCGTCTTCTGGCCGGTGAACCGGGCCACCTGGCTCACCGTCCCGAAGCAGTTCGACGGCATCCCCAACTCGTAGCGGCCGCGAGCCCGCCCCGGGCGTGGCCGTTCGTCACCGGCGTCTGGCAGGCTGGGGCGGTGACCGTCTACACCCCTCGCCGCGCGGCCCGGGTGCTGCTCGTCGACGCGGGCGGCCGGGTGCTGCTCTTCAGCGGCTGGGACCCGTCCCGCCCCGACCACCGGTACTGGTTCACCCCCGGCGGGGGGCTCGACCCGGGGGAGACCGCGGCCCAGGCCGCCGCCCGCGAGCTGGCCGAGGAGACCGGGCTGCAGCTGACTCCCGCCGAGCTGGGCGCGTCGGTCTGGTCGGAGACGGTCGAGTTCCCCTTCGACGGCGTCCGGTACCGGCAGGAGCAGGAGTTCTTCCTGGTCCGGGTGCCGGGCTGGGAGGTGGACACGGCGGGCTTCACCGACGTCGAGCGGGCCAGCGTCTCGGGGCACCGCTGGTGGTCGGTCGACGAGCTGACGGCGACCGGCCAGCGGTACTACCCGGCGGACCTGCCCGCCGTGCTGACCCGGGCCCTGGCCGGCGCGGGCGCCGCCGGCGGGGGTGCGCCGTGCTGACGCCTCCGCGCACGGTGGTGCGCCGCGACGGTGGGCTCTACGCGCTGGAACGGGCCCTGCAACGGCGGGGCTTCCGGCACGTGGCCGGCGCCGACGAGGCCGGCCGGGGCGCCTGCGCCGGGCCGCTGGTCGCCGCCGCCGCGGTGCTGCCCGAGGGGCGGCGCGGTGAGATCGAGGGGCTGGCCGACTCCAAGCTGCTCACCCCGGCCAGCCGGGAGCGGGTGTACGAGGAGGTCGTCACCCGGGCCCTGGCGTACGCGGTGGTGGTCATCCCGGCCGAGGAGGTCGACGCCCGGGGCCTGCACGTGTGCAACCTGGCCGCGATGCGGCGGGCCCTGGCGTCGCTGACCACCCGACCGGAGTACGTGCTGACCGACGGCTTCGGCGTGGACGGGCTGGACGTCCCGGGGCTGGCCGTGTGGAAGGGCGACCGGGTGGCCGCCTGCGTGGCGGCGGCTAGCGTGCTGGCCAAGGTCACCCGGGACCGGATCATGGTGGAGCTGGACGGGCGGTACCCGGGCTACGGCTTCGCCGAGCACAAGGGGTACATCACGGCCGAGCACACCGAGGCGCTGCGCGAGCGCGGCCCCTGCGTCGAACACCGGTTCTCGTACGTCAACGTGGCCGCCGTGTCCGGCCGCGCCGGCCAGCCGCCCCGGTCCCGGCGCCCGGTCGGCGGGGCCGTGACCGAGCCGATGGAGCGCTTCGAGGCGTCAGGGGGTACCGTCGGCGTGGCGTTGGGCGAGCAGCCTCGGCCTTCGGCGCCGGTGGGGGAAGATGTGGTCATGGAAGGCGGAGTGCGATGAGCGCGGAAGATCTCGAGAAGTACGAGACCGAGATGGAGCTACAGCTCTACCGGGAGTACCGCGACATTGTCCGCCAGTTCTCCTACGTGGTGGAGACGGAACGCCGCTTCTACCTCGCCAACCAGGTCGACCTGCACGTCCGCAACTCCGACGGCGAGGTCTACTTCGAGGTCGAGATGCACGACGCCTGGGTGTGGGACATGTACCGCCCTGCCCGGTTCGTCAAGAACGTCCGGGTGATGACCTTCAAGGACGTCAACGTCGAGGAGTTGGAGAAGCCCGACATCTCCCTCCCCGCCGACTCCGGCTTCGGCGGCTGACGACCGCCCAAGCCCCACCGGCGCCCCACCCGCCGGCCCGCGTGACCCCTCTCCCGACTGCCGCCGTGCGCGCATCCGGCACGGCGCCCCGCGTCCACCCCGCGCGAGACGGGCGCGCCGTGCGGCGGTGCGCCGCCGCTGTCAGTCGGCGAGGACCACGACCTCGACCCGCTGGACGAGGTTGTTGGCGAACCCGCCCCGGTTCCACGGCTGCTCGACCGGCTGGGTCCGCCCCGACGCGTCGGTCGCCCGGGCGCCGAGAACATACCGGCCCGGGCGCGGCGACCACTCGTACCGCCAGCGCCGCCAGGACCAGTCCCCGCCGCGGGGCGGGTCCACCGTGGCCGGTGCCCAGGTCGTCCCGCCGTCGGTGGTCACCTCCACCGAGGTGACCGGCGCGTGCCCGGACCAGGCCCGACCGTCCACCGTGCACGGGCCGGGACGCAGCACCCGGGTACGGGACATGAAGTCCGGGAACCCCGGCGGTCGGACCAGGGCCCGCGGCTCGATCCGGGTCACCGGCTCGCCCGGGTCGTCGGCGTCCCGGCGCAGCCGGTAGGCCACGGCGTTCTGGTAGCCGTCGAACTCCCCGGGCAGCACGGTGATGCTCCGCAGCCACTTCACGTGCGCCATGCCGTACCAGCCCGGCACGATCAGCCGCAGCGGCGCGCCGTGCTGCGGCAGCAGGGGAGCGCCGTTCATCTCGTACGCCAGCAGCACCTCCTCCCGCAACGCGTCGGCGACCGGGAGGGCGCGCTGGTAGTCCTGCTCGACACCGCGCTCGACGCCGTGGTCGGCCCCGGTGAAGACGACGTCCACCGCCGCTGCGGCGATGCCGGCCTCACGCAGCAGCGGCGCCAGCGGCGTGCCGGTCCACTCGGCGTTGCCGACGGCCTCCACCAGCCAGGGCTGGCTCACCGGGCGCGGGTGCAGCAGCGCCCGGCCGTTGCCGGCGCACTCCAGCGTGACCTGCCGGGTCACCCGGGGACGCGAGCGCAACTCGTCCAGCCCGAGGATGAGCGGCACGCGTACCGCACCGTCGACGGTCAGCGCGTGGGTGGCCGGGTCGACATCCGGGATGTCGTAGTGGATGAGCAGGTAGTGCAGGCCGGCCGGGGTGACGTCGTAGCGCAACGCCTCCAGCGGGATGCCGTGGTTGCGGGCGGCCAGTTGCAGCTCCTCGGCGCTGAACGCCTCGTCCGGCCCGGCCACCCGGGAGGGCCGGCTCACATCGTCCACGGTGGTCACGGTGGCCTCCCCGCTCTCTGCCCTCGGCATGTGGGCTCAGCCTAGTGGCCGCCCCGGTCCAGGGTCCGGCGCCGGCGCCGGCGCGGCTCGTCCCGTCGACGGCAGGGCATTCGTGGGTGGGGGTCCCTGCCGTCGGCGACACGGACCCCCACCGCATAGCAGATCGACCCGCTCGCCGGGCGTCATCCACAGGGCGGGCCGTTGTCCACAGCGGACGTGCTGTCGGGGTCGCTCGACGGCCGGTGCGGGCATGCTGCGGGTATGCGGAGAGCACTGCGGGCGGCGACGGTGTGGTTGGCGGTCCTGCTGGTCCTCGGCCCGCCCGGCGGCGCCGTCGCGTCGGATGTCACCCGGGCCCGGCTCGACGCTCCCGGCGCGCTGGTCGTGGGCGCGCGGACCGGTGCCGGTGCCCTGTCGCCCGGCACCCCTGGGCAGCGGGTCGACCGCCGGCCGTCGGCGCTCGGCGCGGCACGGACCCTGGGCGCGGCGGCCGGCTCCCCGGCGTTCCGGTGGCCGCTCGACGGCACGCCACGCCCGGTGCGGCCCTTCGATCCGCCACCACGGCCGTGGCTGCCCGGCCACCGCGGGGTCGACCTGGCCGGCGCCACGGGGGCCACCGTCCGCGCGGCCGGGGCCGGGACGGTGCTCTTCGCGGGCATGGTCGCCGGCCGGCCGGTGGTCACCGTGGGACACGCGGCGGGCCTGCGGACCACCTACGAGCCGGTCCGACCCGACGTACGCCCCGGCGACCCGGTCCGGCCCGGTGCGCCGCTCGGCGTCCTGCTGGCCGGGCACCCGGGCTGCCCCGCCCCGGCCTGCCTGCACTGGGGGCTGCGGCGGGGCGTCGACTACCTCGACCCGCTGGCCCTGCTCGGCCTCGGTCCGGTCCGGCTGCTTCCGGTGCACGACCCGACCGGCCCGGCTGCCGGTCGGACGGCACGGGCCGCCTGCCGATGTGGCCGGCGCGGGCAGTCGCCGGGATCAGCGCCGGGCGAGCAGCGGGGGCAGCCGGACGGCCAGCCGTTCGTACTCCTCGGCGGAGTTGTAGACCTGCGCGCAGAGCCGTAGCCAGCCCCGACCGTCCCAGGCCATCACCGCCACCTCGGTGGCGAGCCGCTCGGCGATCCGGCCCTGCAGGGCCCTGGCGGTGTCGAGGGTGGTGGCGACGCCCGGCGGCAGCGGCACTATCCGCATGGCGACCGCCGGCCCGCCCGGGTTGGGCAGGTCGGTCGGCGCCACCCCGAGCGCGTCCCCGACCACCCGTTGCCCGTACGCGGCCAGCGCCGCGTTGTGTGCGCGTACCCGGTCCAGCCCGAGGCTGCGCAGCGTGTAGAGCCCGGCCGGGGCGCTGAGCCAGCTCGTGTAGTCGAGGGTCGCCTGCCACTCCACGTTGCCGGGGAAGCCGGCCCCCTGCTCCCAGGAGACCACCAGCGGCTCGATCCGCTCCCGCCACGGCGAGGCGACCACCAGCACGCCGGTGCCCCGCGGGGCGAACGCCCACTTGTGCAGGTTGCCCACCCAGAAGTCGGCGCCGACGCTGCTGACGTCGACCGGGAGCATGCCGGGCGCGTGCGCCGCGTCCACCAGCACCGGTACGCCCCGCTCGCGGGCCACCTGCGCGACGGCCGCGACCGGGAAGAGCCGGGCGGTGGGGGAGGTGAGCTGGTCGACGACGAGCAGTCGGGTCCGCCCGGGCCGCAGGCCGGCGCGGACGATCTCGACGACCTCCTCGTCGGTGGCAGTCAGCGGCACCCGCAGCGCGCGGGTCTGCGCGCCGGTGCGGCGGCACTCCCGCTCGATGCTGAAGCCGACCGCGCCGTACCCGTGGTCGGTGGTGAGCACCTCGTCGCCGGCACCCAGGCCGAGGGACTGGAGGACCACCGCGACCCCGGTGGTGGCGTTGCCGACCAGCGCGGTGCCGTCCGGATCGGCGCCGAGGAAGGTGGCCAGGTGCCGCCGGGTGTGGGTGAGCCGGTCGACCAGCCCCTGGGTGAAGAAGCGCAGCGGGTTGGACTCCATCTCGTCGCGCAGCCGCTGCTGCGCTCGCTGCACGCTGACCGGCACCGCGCCGAACGCGCCGTGGTTGAGGTAGCTGACCGCCGGGTCGAGCGAGAAGAGCAGTCGGGCCCCGGGGATCGGCTCGGGCGGCCGGGCGACGGTCACGCCGTGATCATATCCGTCGACGGATCAACCGTCGTCGGTTCGCGGTCCTCCCTCGCCGGTCAACGGCACCGGTGGCGGCCCTCCTCGCGCCGTACGCTGGTCAGGCCGGCCCGGCCGGGCGGGCGCGCCGTGGGTCAGGCGCGCGGATGTGCCTGCCGGTACGCGGCCCGCAGCCGCTCGACCGAGACGTGCGTGTAGATCTGCGTGCTGCCGAGCGAGGAGTGCCCCAGCAGTTCCTGCACGGCGCGCAGGTCCGCGCCACCCTCCAGCAGGTGGGTCGCCGCCGAGTGCCGCAGCCCGTGCGGGCTGACCCGGGGCAGTCCGAGGGACTCCGCGTACCCGGCGACGATCCGGCGCGCCGTCGTCGGGTTCAGCCGTCCGCCGCGCGCGCCGAGCAGCAGCGCGTCCCCGGAGCCCGGCACCGCCACCGCCGGCCGCCCCGATCGCAGCCAGTCGTCGATCGCCCGTTGCGCCGGCACCCCGTACGGCACCGACCGCTCCCGGTCGCCCTTGCCGAGGACGCGGATCACCCGGCGGCCGTGGTCGACGTCGCCGACGTCCAGCCCGCACGCCTCGCTGACCCGCACCCCGGTGCCGTAGAGCAGTTCCAGCAGGACCCGGTCGCGCAGCCGCACCGGGTCGTCGGCGGGGGTCGCACCGTCGGCGTGCCCTGGATCGTCCTGCCGGGTGGGCCCGGTCGGATCGGTGGGCTGGGTCGGGTCGTCGCGTCGCGTCGCCGAGCGGGGGGCGGTCGCGCCGTGCCGGGCTCCGTCGGTGGGCTCGGTGGCCTCGGTGGGCTCGGTGGGCCGGGTGGAAGCCGGGCGGGGGCCGGGGGCCTCGACCAGCGCGGCGGCCTGGTCGGCCCGCAGCACGGTGGGCAGGTCGCGGTGCGCCCGTGGACTGGACAGCGGAGCGGCCACGTCGGTGGGAAGCACGCCCGCGCGGTGCCCCCAGGCGCTGAAGGTCCGTGCCGCCGCCGCCCGGCGGGCCAGCGACGTCCGGGCCGCGCCCAGGGTCCGCTGCTTGGCCAGCCAGCTGCGCAGCACCGTCAGGTCCAGCTCAGCCGGCTGGGAGCAGCCCATCCGTACGGCGTGGTCGAGCAGCGAGACCAGGTCGGCGACGTACGCCCGCACGGTGTGCGCCGAGCGGTTGTGCACCCGGGCCAGGTGGTCGGCGAAATCGTCCACGGCCTCCCGCATCGCTGGCGGCAGCGCCTGGTGCGCCGCCCGGGTGGCCCGTCCGCCGCCCGTCATCGCCGGTCCCGCGCCGCCCGGGAGCCGGCCGCGACACCGCGGAACCTCGGCACCGTATGACGTCCACCTGGCACGGGCTCAGCGTAGGCGCGCGCCGCCCGTTCGGCACACCGCCGTCGGTGCTGGCCGGTGGTGGCGTGGACGGGGAGACTGGAGGCAGGGACGGTGCGTGCCCCGTCGCCCGGTGGCGTCGGCGGGGGACACCGACGGGAGGAGGGGACCGCTCATGGGCCTGGACGTCGTCCTCTACCGGCTGGTACGTGGCGGCCCCGGCCGTCGGCCTTCCTCCGTCGCCGCGCAGGTGGTGCCCGATCCCGACGACCTGCTGCTCGACCTGCTCAGGCGGGGCCGGGGCGGCGGACGCACCCCGACGCTGGACCGGATCGACCCGCTCGGTGAGCTCGTGGTCGGGGCGGAGCGGGCACCGCAGCTGCTGGCCGAACTGGACCGCCTGGTCGAGGCCGCCCGCACCCCGGCCGAGACCGCACAGGTGCGCCGGGTCGCGGTGCTGGTCAGCCGGTGCGTACCCGGACGCGACCTGGAGATCCGTTTCGAGGCGGACTGAACCCGGTCACCGCCCGGCATCCCGCGCCGGATCGGCGGGGGTGCGCGCCGACTTCGGGGGCCGCGCCAGGGCGTACCCGCCGTCCCGGCGGAGCACCATCGACAGCTCCTCCAGCAGGGAGAGCTTGCGCATCGCCGTACGCACGTCGACCCCGGCCCGCGCGGCGAGCGCGTCGAGCCCGACCACCCCGCGCCGGGGCAGCGACTCCAGCACCATGGTCGCCTCGTCGTCGAGCAGGTCACCCGGGCGCTCCGGTCCCCGCGCCAGCGGGGCGAGGTCGGCCCCGATCCGGCCGACCTCCTCCAGCACGTGCGGCACCCCGGTCACCAGCCGGGCGTGCGGCTGCTCCCGCAGCACCTCGTGCGCTCCGACCGACATCGCCGAGGTGACCGGGCCCGGCACCACCATCGCCCGCCGATCCATGGCGATCGCCCGGTTCACCGTCTGGGTCGCGCCGCTGCGGGCCGCCGCCTCCACCAGCACCGTGCCCCGGGTCGCGGCGGCGATCACCCGGTTGCGGATCAGGAACCTCGGCCGCAGCGGTTCGGCGCCGGGCATCCACTCGCTCACCAGCAGCCCGGTCTCGGCGATCCGGTCGAACAGGGCGGCGTTGCCCATCGGGTAGGGCCGGTCGACGCCGCAGGCCAGCACGGCCACCGTCAGCCCGCCGGCGGTCAACGCGCCCCGGTGCGCCGCCGCGTCGATGCCGTACGCCCCGCCGGAGACCACCGTCCAGTCCCGCTCGGCCAGCCCGTACCCGATTTCGGTGGCGACGTGGAGGCCGTACCCGGTGGCGGCCCGCGCGCCGACCACCGCGACCGAGCGGTCCAGCGCCTCGCCGAGCGGCCAGCCGCCGCGTACCCAGAAGCAGAGCGGCGGAGCGGTCTCCAGGTCGACCCGCCGGCTCACGCCGGACAGCACCAGCCGGTGCAGGTCGTCCAGGCGGGCGGGCCACTCCTCGTCCTCCGGGGTGAGGACGCGGGCGCCGATCCGCTCGGTGCAGGCGAGCGCGTCGGCGGCGACGGCGCGGGCGTCCCCGGCGGCCGTGCGCGCCGCCACCGCCGTGCGCAGGCTCGTCTCCGGCGCGCCTCCGTCGAGGAGCAGGTCCAGCGCCGCCACCGGGCCGAGCTGCTGGACCAGCCGGTGCACCCACCGGGTACCCGGCTCGGCGAGCCAGGTCAGTGCCACCCGCGCCAGCAACCGGTCCTCGCTGGTGCTCATGCTCCCTCTCCCGTCCTCAGTTGGATGGCCTCCAGCACGTCCTCGCGCTGCGGCCGGGCCCGGCCGTCCAGGTCGGCGATGGTCCAGGCCAGGCGGATGATCCGGTCGAAGCCACGGGCGGACACGGCCCCGGAGTCCAGGCGGCCGCGCAGCTCGGCGGTGTCCCGGGCGGGCAGCCGCCAGGGCGGCCGGCGCAGGTACGGGCCGGGGATCTCGGCGTTGAGCTTGCGGCCCACCGGCGCCCAGCGGACGGCCGCCGCCCGCCGGGCCGTGGCGACCCGGGCCGCCACGGTCGCCGACGACTCGCAGGCGGCGGCCGCCTCCATCAGCTCCGCCGCCCGCACCGGCAGCAGCTTCACCTGCACGTCGATCCGGTCCAGCAACGGCCCGGAGAGCCGGCCCAGGTACCGCCGCCGGGCCAGCGGGCTGCACTCGCAGTACGCGTCCCCGCCGGGCTTCGCACAGGGGCAGGGATTGGCGGCCAGGACCAGTTGGCTGCGGGCCGGGTACTCGGTGCCGCCCCCGCTGCGGGCGAGCTGGATCCGGCCGTGCTCCAGCGGCTGCCGCAGCGCCTCCAGCGCCCCCTTGCTGAACTCGGGCGCCTCGTCGAGGAAGAGCACGCCGCGGTGGGACAGCGAGACCGCCCCCGGCCGGGCGAGCCCGGACCCGCCGCCGACCAGGGAGGGGACGGTCGCCGTGTGGTGCGGCGCCTGGAACGGCGGCCGGCGCAGCAGTCGGCCGCCCGGCGGGAGCAGCCCGGCGATCGAGTGCAGCGCGGTGACCTCCAGCGCCGCGTCGTCGTCCAGTTCCGGCAGGATCGAGGGGAGCCGCTCGGCGAGCATGGTCTTGCCCGCGCCGGGCGGCCCCAGCAGGGCGAGGTGGTGCCCGCCGGCGGCGGCCACCTCCAGCGCCCGCCGGCCCAGCGCCTGCCCGGCCACCTCGGCCAGATCCGGGCCGTCGGCAGGGGGCAGCGCCGGCGTGGCGGGTGGCTCGATCAGCGGGCTGCCGTCGCGGACGAAGCTGACCAGCCGGTGCAGCGTGTCGACCGCCCGAACCCGGATCCCGGGGATGACCGCCGCCTCGGCGGCGTTCTCCACCGGGACGACCACCCGGTCCCGCCCGGCACGCGCCGCGGCCGCCACCATCGGCAGCACCCCGCGCACCGGCCGGACCGTACCGTCCAGGCCCAGCTCGCCGAGGACCACCACGCCGTCCAGCGGCACCAGCGGCAGCTCTCCCGAGCCGCCCAGCACCGCCGCAGCGATGGCCAGGTCGAACGCGGAGCCGTACTTGGGCATCGTCGCGGGCAGCAGGTTGAGGGTGATCCGCCGGTTGGGCCAGCGCTGACCCGAGTTGACGATCGCGGCCCGCACCCGGTCGCGCGCCTCGTGCAGGGCGGTGTCGGGCAGCCCGGAGATGACCACCGCCGGCAGGCCCGGAGCCAGGTCGGCCTCCACCTCGACCAGGTGGCCGGTGACCCCGACCAGGCCCACGCTGAACACCTTGGCGTAGCTCACGCCGTCACCCCGCGCGGCAGGACCGACGTCCGCATCAGAACGCCCCCTTGAGATGTTCGACGTGGGCCGCGCCGGCGGGTGGCAGCCGGACCGCCAGCACGTCGAAGCGCACCTCGTCGGCGCTGACCCCGGTCTCGGCCAGCCAGCGGGCGGCGAGCCCGCGCAGTCGGCGGGCCTTGGTCGGCACGACCGCCTCGGCCGGGGTGCCGTAGTCGTCGGTGCGTCTGGTCTTCACCTCGCAGAAGGCGAGCACCGGGCCGTCCCAGGCGATGATGTCGATCTCCCCGTCCGGGCAGCGCCAGTTGCGGGCGACCGGGCGCAGCCCGGCCCCGATCAGGTGCCGGACGGCGCACCGCTCGCCGTACGCGCCGACCGCCTGGTTCCGCTTCGTCATGCCGGTCAGGGTGGTCCGCCCGGTGCCCGTGCCGTGGCCTCCGGGGCGCTGTCTGTGGACGACGAGGCGACCTGTGGACGAGCGGACGATCATGGGTGCCACGTGGTATGGGCCACGTGCGGGCGGCTGGCCGGGACACCGAAACGCGTCCGCCGGGCGGTCCGGCCCCGGGAGGGACGAATGGCGCTGGTGGGATGGGTCGCATACGGTGCCGGACGTGGACGCACGACGGAGCTATCCCGAAGATCAGGAGCAACGCTGGTACCCCGCCGGGGCTGAGCGCGGCTACGGCGAGCCGGACTGGCGCAGCGCGGGCGAGTCCCACCTGCGCGACGACGAGTTCCCGGCCCCGGAGCAGCGCGGCGCGGAGGAGGACCGGTTCGCCGAGCAGGGCGGCGCGGGACGGTACGGCCAGACCGGGCGTTACGGCGCGGCCGACCCGCTCGGTGACCCCCGGGGCGAGTCCGAGGGATACCGCCCGACCCGCTCCCGGCGGGCGGACGACCCGGACGTCTCCGGTGAGCTGCCCGGCGACCGCCCCGGCCGGCGGGCCGCCCGGGAGAACCCCGACCCGCTCTCCACCACCGGCGCCGGCCCGCTGAGCGGCGTGGAGGCGGGGGACCGGCCGGATCCGGTGCGGTCGGCCCCGCTGGGCGGGTACCCGATCGTCGAGCCGGGCCGCCCCGCCGAGCCGCCCCATCCGCTGGAGATGCCGACCGGTCCGATGCCCTCGGTCACGCCCCGCCTGGACGGCCCGGTGGGCCCCGAGGCTGCGTACCGTCCGGGAGGCGTGCCCTCCGACGGCGTCTACCGGACCCGCCGGCCGGCGCTGGCGGTCCTCCTCGGCGCGTTGGTGGTGGTCTTCGAGCTCCCCGCGCTGCGGGTGCTGCTGCACGGCCTGACCCGCGAGCCGGTCTCCGCGTCCCACGTCGTTGTCGGCACGTTCCTGGTCACCGGGCTGCCGATCTTCGCCGCCGGCCTGTACGGGCTGCGCACCGGCGGCCTGGCGATGGCCGACGGCGCGCGGGGCTGGCTGCGCCCGCCGACCGCCTACCTGACCGTCGGGCTGGTGCTCTTCCTGGCCGCCGCGCTCGCCGCCCGCTGACCCGGCGGGGCGCCGTTGGAGACTCCACGGGCCGGGCCAGCGGGGGGCGAATCAGGCTCCGGTCCCGGTCCCGGTGGCGGACAGGTCGGTCGGCGTGTCGGGTCCGGATCAGCGACCGGATCATGGGCCCGGTGGTGCGCACCCGGCGAGCGACGGTCGGGTGGGTTCGCGCACCCGCCAGCCCGGCGGCGGGACAGGGGCGTACACTGGTCGACTGGCGACCGCCTCGCGCGGTCGACCTCGCGCGCCCTCTCCACTGATCTGTGGGGCGACGGCCTCCCTGGTCCCGATCCTGATCGGGCCCACCAGGGCCGGCGACCAGGCGCCAGGACGCCCGGCCACCGGCCGGGCGTGACAACCAGGGATCTTGAGGAGTACCCACCATGGCCGTCGTGACCATGCGTCAGCTGCTGGAAAGCGGTGTCCACTTCGGGCACCAGACCCGGCGCTGGAACCCGAAGATGAAGCGCTTCATCATGACGGAGCGCAACGGCATCTACATCATCGACCTGCGCCAGACCCTCGACTACATCGAGAAGGCGTACGACTTCGTGCGGGGGACCGTCGCCGAGGGTGGCAGCATCCTCTTCGTCGGCACCAAGAAGCAGGCCCAGGAGGCCATCGCCGAGCAGGCGACCCGGGTCGGCCAGCCGTACGTCAACCACCGCTGGCTCGGCGGCATGCTGACCAACTTCCAGACGGTGTACAAGCGCCTTCAGCGGATGAAGGAGCTGGAGGCCCTGGGTGACCTGAGCGGCACCGCCGCCGGTTACACCAAGAAGGAGACCCTGCAGCTCTCCCGCGAGAAGATCAAGCTGACCCGCACCCTGGGTGGTCTGCGGGACATGCAGAAGCTCCCGGCCGCGATCTGGGTGGTCGACACCAAGAAGGAGCACATCGCCGTCGACGAGGCCCGCAAGCTGGGCATCCCGGTGATCGCGGTGCTGGACACCAACTGCGACCCGGACGAGGTCGACTTCCCGATCCCGGGCAACGACGACGCGATCCGCTCGGCCGAACTGCTGACCAAGGTCGTCGCTGCCGCCGTCGCCGATGGCCTGATCGCCCGCTCCGGCCGTCGTCGGGGCACCGACGAGAAGCCCGAGCCGGGCCAGGTCGGCGCCGACGAGCCGCTGGCCGAGTGGGAGCGCGAGCTGCTCGAGGAGCCGAAGAAGGCCGACGAGCAGCAGCCGGCTGAGCAGCCGGCCGAGCAGCCGGCCGAGCAGCCGGCGACCGCCACCGCGGAGTGACCGCACCGTCGTTTCCCCACCGTCCGTTTTCCCGGACGGTGGGGAGCGGCGGGTACGCCGGGCACATCCGGCTCGGATCCGGGTAACCGGCACCCAGACCATCCCACCGCAGTTCCGACATCGAAGAGAGAGTCATGTCCAACTTCACCGCCGCGGACGTCAAGAAGCTCCGCGACCTCACCGGCGCCGGCATGATGGACTGCAAGAAGGCGCTGACCGAGGCCGAGGGCGACTTCGACAAGGCCGTCGAGATCCTGCGTGTCAAGGGCGCCAAGGACGTCGGCAAGCGGGCCGGCCGCACCGCCGCCAACGGCCTTATCGCCCACTCCGGCCAGGCGCTGCTGGAGCTCAACTGCGAGACCGACTTCGTCGCCAAGAACGACGCCTTCATCGAGCTGGCCCAGCGCCTGGTCGAGCACGGCGAGCGCAGCGGCGTCGGCACCGCCGAGGAGCTGCTCGCCTCCGAGCTGGACGGCAAGACCGTCGCCGACCTGATCCAGGAGCAGTCCGCCAAGATCGGCGAGAAGCTGGTGCTCAACCGCTTCGCCAAGCTCGACGGCACCACCGCCGTCTACCTGCACCGCAAGAGCCAGGACCTGCCGCCGGCGGTCGGCGTGCTCGTGCAGTACGCCGGCAAGACCGACGAGGCCGGTGACGCCGACGCCCGCGCGGTCGCCATGCAGATCGCCGCGATGCGGCCGAAGTACCTCACCCGGGACGAGGTGCCGGCCGAGGTCGTCGAGTCCGAGCGGCGCATCGCCGAGCAGACCGCCCGCGAGGAGAACAAGCCCGAGGCGGCGCTGCCGAAGATCGTCGAGGGCCGGGTCAACGCCTTCTACAAGGACTACGTCCTGGTCGAGCAGTCGTCGGTCGCCGACAACAAGAAGACCGTGAAGCAGGTGTTGGCCGACGCCGGCATCGAGGTGAACCGTTTCCTGCGGTTCGAGGTCGGTCAGGCCTGAGCCGCCGAATCGGGCGTGTGACGCGCCCGTGGGCAGGGAACGTCAACGAGGAGGCCGCTGGTGTACGTGACAGGCACCGCGGCCTCCTCGTCACATAGGGTCTGCGGTACGCGGCGCGCAGGACGTGCGCGCGGGGAAGGGCGGGGCGGATGACGCAGGTTGTGAGTGAGCGGAGCCTGGGAGCGGACGACCCGACGGCGCCGCCGCCCGGGCGGGCCCGCCGGGTGGTGCTGAAGCTTTCCGGTGAGGTCTTCGGCGGCGGGGCGATCGGCGTCGACCCGGACGTCGTACAGGCCATCGCCCGGCAGATCGCCACCGTGGTCCGCCGCGGCGTGCAGGTCTCGGTGGTGGTCGGCGGTGGCAACTTCTTCCGTGGCGCCGAGCTGCAGAAGCGCGGCATGGACCGGGCCCGGGCCGACTACATGGGCATGCTCGGCACCGTGATGAACTGCCTCGCCCTCCAGGACTTCCTGGAGAAGGAGGGCATCGAGACCCGCGTGCAGAGCGCGATCACGATGGCCCAGGTCGCCGAGCCGTACATCCCGCTGCGCGCCATCCGGCACCTGGAGAAGGGCCGAGTGGTGATCTTCGGCGCGGGCGCCGGGATGCCGTACTTCTCCACCGACACGGTCGCCGCGCAGCGCGCGCTGGAGATCCGCGCCGACGTGGTGCTGATGAGCAAGAACGGCGTGGACGGCGTCTACACCGCCGACCCTCGGATCGACCCCTCCGCCAGCAAGTTCGACTCGATCACCTTCTCCGAGGTGCTGCGCCGCAACCTGCGGGTGGCCGACGCCGCCGCGTTCAGCCTCTGTATGGAGAACGGCCTGCCGATGCTGGTCTTCGGCGCCCAGGGCGACGACACGATCATTCGCGCCGTCGGCGGCGACAAGATCGGTACCCTGATCACCGCCTGAACTCCCCCGGCCGACCGCTGCGGCGGTCCTCCGACAGACACCAGCAGAGCCCACCACGAGTAACAGAAGGAGGCGAGGAGACCGGTGATCGACGACACCCTCCTCGAGGCCGAGGAGAAGATGGAGCGTGCCATCGAGCACGCCAAGGAAGAGTTCGGCGCCATCCGCACCGGCCGCGCCAACGCCGCCATGTTCTCCAAGGTCGTCATCGACTACTACGGCACCCCCACCCCGCTGCCCCAGATGGCGTCCATCGGGGTTCCCGAGCCGCGCATGGTCATCATCAAGCCGTACGACAACTCGCAGATCAACGCCATGGAGAAGGCGATCCGCGACTCGGACCTCGGCGTCAACCCGAACAACGAGGGCAACCAGCTGCGCATCCTGCTCCCGCAGATGACCGAGGAGCGCCGCCGCGAGATGATCAAGGTGGCCCGGCACAAGGGTGAGGAGGCCAAGGTGGCCATCCGCAACATCCGTCGGAAGGGCAAGGAGGAGCTGGACCGCCTCGTCAAGGACGGCGAGGTCGGCGAGGACGACGGCCGCCGCGCGGAGAAGGAACTCGACGACCTGACCCAGCGGTACGTCGCCAGCGTCGACGACCTGGTCAAGCACAAGGAGACCGAGCTGCTCGAGGTCTGAGCGGCGCCGGCCCCCAGTCAGACGCGACCTGCCACGGCACCGGTGGGCCGCCGCCGGCACCGGCGGTGGCACACCGGTGCCGCGTCGTTGCAGACGGGCAGCGGCCCGGGTCGCGCCAACGACCGGCCAGCCGGCAACGACCGGCCATCCCGCCGGCAACGATCGGGCAGCCGGCAACGACCGGTCACCCCGCCGGTAACCGGCCAGCTCCGTCGGCCGGCGTCGGCGCGCCTGCGCCGGCCTGCGCCCGGCGGCCGGCCACCTCGGCTGGGCCGGGCCGAGCGCGGGGGCGCGTGCCGGAGCCCGGCGGTCCATCGTCCGCCGTGCCGGGGCGGCCCGTGCAGTAGGCTCGGCACGATTCCCGGGCCACCGCGCGGTGAACGGCGGGAATCGGCCGGCCGTCGGGCCGGTCAACCGGACGAACAGTCACGCGTGTAGGGGATGGTCTTGGTCTTGCGTCATGTGGTGGAACTCGTACCGTCTCCGCTCGGTGCGTGATGTCCCACCTCGACCCCTACGGCGGCACCGAGCCTCGCGGCTGGGACCGGCCGGAGCGTCCCCCGGCGCTGCCCTGGCCCGAGCGCGACGTCGAGCCGTGGACCCGGCAGGCCCGGCCCGACCTGTACGCCGGCCCGCAGGCCCGCCCCGGCCGGTACGACGAACCGGACGTCGACCCGGGTGACGACCGGTACGACCCCGGCTATGACCGGCGTCCGGGCCATCCGACCGGTGCCCGTGGCCCCGCTCGCCGGCTGCCCGACGACGACATGCCCACCTCGCAGCTTCCCCCGGTCCGGGACGACGACCTGCCCACCGCCCAGTTCGCCGTGGTGGGCGTCGACGAGGCGGCGACGGAGCCGCAGCGGCCGTCGGGGCGGCGACAGCGCGGCCGGCGCCGGGCCGGCGCGGACCGGCCGGCGACCCAGCAGCCCGCGCCGAGCCGGGCCGGCCGGAACCTCCCGGCCGCCATCGCGGTCGGCGTCGGGCTCGGCGCCGCCATCCTGGTGCCGCTCTTCTTCTACCCTCCGGCGTTCCTCGCCGTGGTGGCCGCCGCGATCGGCGTGGGCAGCTGGGAGATGGCCCGGGCGGTACGCCGCAGCGGCGCGCACCCGCCGCTGGTGCCGCTGATCGCCGGCGGGGTGCTGATGATCGGGCTGGCCTGGTACGCCGGGCCGGACGCGCTCAGCCTGGGTCTGCTGGTCACCGTGCTCGGCACGATGATCTGGCGACTCGGCGACGGCCCGGCGGGCTTCCAGCGGGACCTCACGGCGGCCACCCTGATCGCGGTCTACGTGCCGTTCCTCGGCGGTTTCGCGGCGCTGCTCGCGGCGACCCCCGACGACGGGCACCTGCGGGTGCTGGCGACCCTGGTCGCCGTGGTGCTCTCCGACACCGGCGGGTACGCCGCCGGGGTGTCCTTCGGCAAGCACCCGATGGCGCCCTCGATCAGCCCGAAGAAGTCCTGGGAGGGCTTCGCCGGGTCGGTCTGCGCGGCGGCGGTCGGCAGTGCCGTGCTGATCTGGCTGTTCTTCGACGTGCCGCCCTGGTGGGGTGCGCTGTTCGGGGTCGCGGTCTCCGGCGCGGCGGTCCTTGGCGATCTCGCCGAGTCCATGATCAAGCGTGACCTGGGCGTGAAGGACATGAGCAACCTGCTGCCCGGGCACGGCGGCCTGATGGACCGGCTCGACTCGATCCTCTTCGCCGTCCCCACCGCGTACCTGCTGTTGGCGGTCCTCGTGCCGGTGGCGGGTTGAGGCGTGAATCACGCCCGGCAGACCGCGTCGGCCGCCCGGCGAGGGTCGATTCGGCACCTCCGGACGGGTGTGTTCCGCGGCCGGCGTGACAGACTGGACCGGCCATGACGAGCCTGCCTGTGATCCCCGTAGACCCCGACGCTCCCGGGCGCCGGCCCGCGATGCCGCCCCGCCACCTCGCCGACCTGGACCTGCCGGGCCGGCAGGCGCTGGTGACCGAGTTGGGCGAGCCGGCCTTCCGCGCCAGGCAGGTCTCCAACCACTACTTCGGCCGGCTGGTGCGCGACCCGGAGTTGATGACCGACCTGCCGGCGGCCACCCGGGAACGGCTGGCCGGTGCGCTGCTGCCCAAGCTGCTCAACCCGGTCCGCGAGCTGGCCTGCGACGACGGCGCCACCCGCAAGGCGCTGTGGCGGCTGCACGACGGCTCGCTGGTGGAGAGCGTGCTGATGGGTTACCCGGACCGGGTGACCGTCTGCATCTCCAGCCAGGCCGGCTGCGGCATGGCGTGCCCGTTCTGCGCCACCGGCCAGGCCGGGCTGACCCGTAACCTCTCCACCGCCGAGATCGTCGACCAGGCGGTCTACCTCGCCGGCGTCGCGGCCTCCGGCGCGGTGGCGGGGTCGCCGCCGCGGCTGTCGCACGTCGTATTCATGGGCATGGGCGAGCCGCTGGCGAACTACTCCCGGGTGGTCGCGGCGATCCGTCGGCTGGTCGCGCCGGCCCCCGAGGGGCTCGGGCTGTCGCAGCGGCACGTCACCGTGTCCACGGTCGGCCTGGTTCCGGCCATCCGCCGACTGGCCGGCGAAGACCTCTCAGTGACTCTTGCGCTGTCGCTGCACGCGCCCGATGATGATCTGCGCGACGAACTCGTGCCGGTCAACCAGCGCTGGAAGGTAGCCGAGGTGCTGGACGCAGCGTGGGACTACGTGGCCCGGACGGGGCGGCGCGTGTCGATCGAGTACGCGATGATCAAGGACGTGAACGACCAGCCGTGGCGGGCGGACCTGCTCGGGCGGTTGCTGGCCGGCAGGTTGGCCCACGTGAACCTCATCCCACTCAACCCGACACCCGGCAGTCGCTGGGACGCGAGCTCGAAGCCGGTCGAGCGGGAGTTCGTCCGGCGTCTCCGCGAGGCCGGGGTGTCCACGACGGTGCGGGACACCCGGGGGCGCGAGATCGACGGCGCGTGCGGGCAGTTGGCTGCCGCCGAGGACAGGGACACCGACGCGCCGCGCGGGCGTGACCGGGCGTAGCGAACGAGACCAGGAGACATAGTGGCGAGTCAGGGTCAGCGTTTCCGGCGTAAGGCGCTTCGCCGGGGATACAAGGTTGACGAGGTGGACGCCTTCCTGGACCGGGTCGAGGCGACGCTCGCCGGCCAGCCGATTGGCGCGCCCGTGGCCTCCCAGGAGGTCCACGACGTCGTCTTCCGGGTCCGCTTCAACGGCTACGACGAGTGGCAGGTCGACCTGCACCTTGACCGGGTCGAGCGGCAGCTGGCCGAGCTGGAGGAGCGCAGCGGCCGCGGCGCCGACCCGCGGGGCGCCGACCGCCTCGGCCCGCCGATGCGCGACGATCACCGGGGCCTGTCGCCGGTGCCGCAGCCGATGCCGCCGCGCCCCATGCCGACCCAGGCCGGCCCGGGGGACCGCTACGGCAACCGGTACGACGAGCCCACCGGCGCCTTCGCCGGCGGGTACGACGCTCCCCGGGGCGGGTACGACGCTCCGCGCGGCCCGGCCGGGCCCGGCCCGGGCGGCCCGATGGGTCCGGGTGCCCCGATGGGGCATGGCGGCCCGCCGCAGCGCGGTCTGCCCGCCGGTCCGGGCGGCTACGGTGCGCCGGAGGAGCCGCGGTTCGACGGTTTCGAGGCGGGCCGGCACGGCCGCGCCGACATGACCGCCGAGATGCGGATGTCGGAGCGCGACATGCGCGACATGCGCGGACGTGGCCCGGCCGGCCCGCCGATGCAGCAGCCGGCGCTGGGTGGCCCGCCGATGGCCGGCCCGCCGATGCAGCAGCCGGCGCTGGGTGGCCCGCCGATGGCTGGCCCGCCGCCGATGGCCGGCCCGCCGGTGGGCGGCCCCCCTATGGTGGGCCCGCCGATGGCCGGTCCGCCCGGCAGCGACCTCTACCGGGTCGACCAGATCCGGCGCAGCTTCCAGGTGCGGCGTTTCGGCAGCGGGTACGACCCGGACCAGGTGGACCGCTTCTTCGAGGCCCTGCTCGGCGGCATGCAGGGCCGCAACCCGATGCCGGTGAACCCGAAGGACCTGGACACCCTGCGCTTCGGGCTGGTCCCGGGCGGCTACTTCGAGGCCGAGGTCGACGCCGCGCTCAAGGACGTGCAGGACATCCTCTTCGGCCGCTGACCGCCGCGCGACGAGAACCGACCGCGACGAAGGGCCTGCCGCGACGAGAACCGACCGCGACGAAGGGCCCGCCCCCGGCCGGGGGCGGGCCCTTACGCGTGTCTGGTCCGGCGCGTCGGTCGGGTCAGGACCGCAGGCCGTTGCGGCGCAGCACGACGTCGCCGACGACGATTGCCAGCAGCAACAGGGCCAGGCCGATCAGCCAGATGTCCTCGACCCTGCCCTCGTGGTTGCCGCACAACATCGCCAGCAGCGCCAACGCGGAGAGCACCGCGCCGATCCGTCCGGCTTTGCGGTGCCCGGGCTTGTGCTGATCTGGCGCGGTTACCGGCTCGCTTCCTGCCACTGTCGGTCCTTCCCTCGCGATCGGATCTCCGGTTAGTCTGGCACGCCCCGTGCTGGGCCCGGCGCAGGGTCCGGCCTGATGGGGGTACGCGGACGGGGACACCGCCGGGCGGCCCGGGCCGATGGACCCCACCGCGGGTGGGGCGGAAGGCTCTACCGGCGTCGCGGGTCGTCGACCACACTGCCTCCGGTAGCGTTCTGACGTACACCTTGATTGTCGTTTTGAGGGGGACTGCGGTGCGAGTGACCGGTACGGGACATGCCAGCATGCGGATCGACACGGCCGCGGGCAGCATCCTGTGCGACCCGTGGGTCAATCCCGCCTACTTCGCCTCGTGGTTCCCCTTCCCCGACAACTCCCAGCTCGACTGGGCGGCCCTGGGCCAGGTCGACTACCTGTACGTGTCGCACCTGCACCGCGACCACTTCGACGCGAAGCACCTGCGTGACTTCGTCTCGAAGGACGCCACCGTCCTGCTCCCCGAGTTCCCCACCTCGGAGATGGAGGACGAGCTGCGGGCGCTGGGCTTCACGAAGTTCCTCAAGGCCCCGAACGAGCAGGTCGTGGAGCTCGACGGCGGGCTCAAGGTCATGATCCAGGCGCTGACCAGCCCGACCGACGGCCCGATCGGCGACTCCTCGCTCTGGGTGGAGTACGACGGGGTGCGGCTGCTCAACCAGAACGACGCCCGGCCGACCGACCTGAGCGTCTTCGCCGAGCTGGGTCACGTGCACGCGCACCTGCTGCAGTTCTCCGGCGCGATCTGGTACCCGATGGTCTACGAGCTGCCGCAGGCGGCGAAGACCGCGTTCGGCAAGCAGAAGCGGGACCGGCAGTTCGACCGCACCTGGCGCTACATCGACGACGTGAAGGCCGACCACGTCTTCCCGATCGCCGGCCCGCCATGCTTCCTCGACGACGCCCTGTGGCAGTTCAACGACATCCACGGCGACGAGGGCAACATCTTCCCCGACCAGTCGGTCTTCCTCGCCGAGTACGCCAAGGTCGGCGGCACCAACGGCATCGTGCTGCTGCCGGGCAGCGTCGCCGAGGTGACCACGGAGGGCGCGACCACCACCCACCCGGTCCCGGTGGAGGAGTTCTTCGCGAACAAGGTGGCGCACCTGGCGGAGATGCGGGAGCGCAAGCGCCCGATCATCGAGGCGGAGAAGGCGTCCTGGCGGCACCCCGAGGTCGACGTGCTCGGCGAGATGAAGCGCCGGATCGAGCCGCTGCTGGACGAGTCGATCTACCTGGCCAAGGGGGTCGGCGGCCCGGTCCGCTTCGACCTGGTGGGCTACGACGGTGACAGCGTCGAGTCGATCGTGGTGGACTTCCCGGGCAAGGAGGTCCGCCCGTACGCCGACGAGAAGGTTCGCTACCGTTTCCGCACCGACCGGGCGCTGATCGAGCACCTGCTGCACATCGGCGAGGTGGACTGGGTCAACTCCCTCTTCCTCTCCTGCCGCTTCTCGGCGGCCCGGATCGGCCAGTACAACGAGTTCGTCTACGCCTTCTTCAAGTGCCTGTCGGAGGAGCGCCTCCAGTACGCCGAGGGCTGGTACGACGAGCACGAGCGCACCACCGACGCCGAGGACATCACCCTCGGCGACTGGGTGGTGCAGCGGCGCTGCCCGCACCTGAAGGCGGACCTGACCCGGTTCGGCATCGTCGAGGGCGACCAGCTCACCTGCCAGCTGCACGGCTGGAAGTTCGACCTGGCCAGCGGCCGCTGCCTGACCAGCGTCGGCCACAAGGTCCGCGCCCACCGGGTGGACGCCGAAACCCCCGTCCCCGCCGCCGAGCCGCTCACCTAACCCCACCCCCCACACCGCTCCCACGCTCTGCACTTTCAGAGAAAGAGTGGCTATCGGCCGACGAATAGCCACCCTTTCTCTGAAAGAGGCGGGCGCGAAGGGGGGTGGTGGGGCGCGGTCAGCGGTTGAGGTCGGCGAGGATGCGGCGGGCGGCGTTGTGGCCCGCGGCGCCGATGACGCTGCCGGCCGGGTGGCAGCCGGCGCTGCCCGCGTAGACGCCGTCGACGCCGGTGGCGTACGGCATGCGGTCGGTGAACGAGACGGTGTTGTCGACGTGGTGGATGTGACCGCCGGTGATGCCGAAGTGGGCCTCGATGCCGGGCGGGGGCAGCGGCACCGCGTCGGCGATCAGGTCGGCGGTGCCGGGGGCGTACCGCTCGCAGATGTCGACCAGCCGGGAGACGTAGCCGGGCAGGGCCTCGTCCCAGGTGGTGCCGGCCAGCTCGTACGGCACGGACTGGACGAAGAGCGCCGACGAGTGGTGGCCGGCGTCGTCGGAGAGCGACGGGTCGACGGTGGTGTGCAGGTACCACTCGATGGTCGGCTCCTCGGGCAGCCGCCCGGCCTGCACGTCCGCCCACATCGCGCGCAGCGCGGCCATCGGCGCCTCACCGCCCCCGCCGACCAGCGAGGCCGAGCCGGGCAGCAGGTGGATGGTGGAGCCGAACGGGCTCGGCGCGCCCTCGGGCAGGCAGGAGAAGCGGGGCAGCCCGGTCAGCGCCAGGTTGAGCTTGAGCGTGGTGCCGGGGCGGCGGACGGCCGCCATCCGCGCGCCGAGCGGCGCCGGCAGCGCGCCGTCGGGCAGCAGGTCCATCAGGCGGTACGGGTCGCAGGCGCCGAGCACCACGGGGGCGGCGACGTGCCGGCCGTCGGCGAGCCTCACCCCGCTGGCCGCGCCGCCCTCCAGGGTCACCCCCGTCACCGGCGTACCCGTGACGATCGTGGCCCCGGCGGCGCGGGCGGCCTCGGCGAAGGTCCGCGAGACGGTGCCCATGCCGCCCCGGGCGATCATCCAGGTGCCGCCCGCGCCGGGCAACCGGCACATGTTGTGCACCAGGAAGTTGTGCCCCGTGCCGGGGTCGTCCGGGCCGGCGTTGAGGCCGGACAGGCCGTCGGTGACCGCGTACATGCTGACCAGCAGCTCGGAGCGGAACTCGAAGCGGGCCAGGTGGTCGGCGACCGAGCCGCGCACCAGGTCGACGAAGACCTGCCGCAGGGCCGGGCGGACGTACCGCTCGGCGGTCTCCTCCACCGGCAGCGGCTCGGCCAGCCAGGCCGGTGCCAGGTCCTCGCGCAGCTGGGCCAGTTCGGCCTGCATCGCGTCGTCGGCGGCCACGTCGGCGGGGGAGAAGAACTCCGTGAGCTGCCGGCGGGTCGTCGCCGTGTCGCTGCCGAAGAGCAGGTACGGCGAGCCGAGCCCGCCCGGCGTGGGCAGGAAGTAGTGCGGGTCGCGGCGCAGCACCGGGATCCGCACGTCGAGCGTGGCGAGCAGTTCCGGCGGCATCAACCCGAGCAGGTACGACCCGGTGGAGTGGCGCAGTCCGGGCACCTTCGGGAACGGGTTCTCGGTGCGGGTGGCCCCACCGATCACCTCCGCCGCCTCCAGCACCAGCACGTCCAGCCCGGCGCGGGCCAGCAGGACGGCCGACACCAGCCCGTTGTGCCCGGATCCGACGATCACGACGTCGGCGCGGGCCGGCAGCTCATTCGCTTCGCTCATGCCCGGGCAGCCTAGTGCGGCGGGGCCCGCAGCGGGAGGGCTTCAGGCGCGGCTGGCGCGCCAGCGGCTCAGGGCCAGGGTGGCGGAGTAGCCGGCCAGCACGATCACGTGGAACAGGTAGAGCCAGAGCAGCACCGCGACGCAGGCGCCGATCTCGTCGAAGCCGCCGAAGGGCGCCCCCAGGTCGAGCGGGAGCGAGGCGAACAGGACGAAGCCGTGCAGGAAGCCGGAGAGGTTCGCCGCGGTGAACGAGCCGAGGGCGAGGGTGGACAGCCAGTCCGGGGAGTCGGGCCCGACCACCCGGAACACCCACATCAGCACCGGCGTGAGCACCAGCCACACCGCCAGGAACGACAGCACCACGCCGAGCGCGCCGATCCAGCCGCCCTGGCGGACCAGGCGGGTGGTGGTGGGCAGGGCGATCAGGATCGACAGCAGCAGCGCCGGGGCCGGGGCGAGCAGCGGCAGCAGCAGCAGGCGGCCCCGCCAGCCGACCAGAGACTCCTCGGTGTGCGAGGCGGCCACCGAGACGAACGCGCGGCGTAGCCCCTCACCGTAGAGCGACGCCGGCAGCAGGGAGGCCAGCGCGAGCAGCGGGGTCAACTCCACCCCGGCCGCGACCAGCGCGTCCACCGCCCGGGGCGCGCCGATCGCGTTCGGCAGCGTCTCCACCGCGTACGAGGTGAGCCGGCGGACCCGGTCCCCGCCCACCAGCAGCGAGGTCAACCAGATCGCCAGCAGTGCCACCGGAACCACGGCGATCCCGCCGTAGAAGGTGATCGCGGCGGCGTGCAGCGAGAGGTCCCGGCCGCGTACCGGCCGGAACGCGGCGCTGGTGATCCGCTTTGTGCGCTGCCATGCGTCGCCCATCGCGACCTCCTTCCCGCTCGCGGGCCCGGGCACGCATTACGATCCGGCGGCATGACGGTGCTCACCACGGAACGTTTGGTGTTGCGGGGCTGGACCGACGCCCGGGCGGATCTGGATCGGATCTTCGACATCTACTCGCGTACCGAGATCACCCGCTGGCTGCCGCGGACGGCGTGACGGAGACCGATGACATCGAGGTGGGCTGGCACCTGCACCCGGACTCCTGGGGGCACGGGTACGCCACCGAGGCGGCCCGCGCGGCGCTGGCCCGCGAGTTTGCCGCCGGTGCCCGGGAGGTGTACGCGGTGGTCTCGCCCGGCAACGACCCGTCGATGGCGGTCGCCCGTCGGCTCGGCATGACCCACCTGGGCCGCCGCACCGGCTGGTACGGCGGCGAGGTGCTGGAGACCTTCGTCCGCCGCGCCGACGCCTGACGCCAGCGGGGTAGCGACGGTGCCGCGCGGACCGTATCGGCCCTCGCCGTGATGATCCGTTTCGACACCCAGCCGGACCGGCAGCGGCTCGCCGCCGCCCTGGGTCGCCGCGGCGGTGGTCGCGGCGCTGCCGTCCCCGCTGGTCCTGCGGGCCCTGGTCCGCGCTGGAAGCCGGTACCAGGTGTTCCCGGTGCCGATCGACGGCCTGGATCCGGGGCAGCGGGCCGAGCTGTACGCCTTCCTGCGCGGCCGGGGGCTGCTCACCGTGGAGCCGACCGTGGAGGGCCCCTCGGTCGCGCCGGCCGGGCCCGGTGGCCCTGATCGGGCTGACCACGGAGGGTAGCGACCGCCGGCCCGGACATGCCCGTGAGTGCGATGACTGTGAGGCATAAAGATGCCTCTCAGGTATATCGCTCACCAGGCATACGTCGTCCTTCGTGCGACACGCACCGCGGGGGCAGCGGAGGCGGACCGGCTCCCGCCGTGATCATCAAGTTCGACGCCGTCTGCGACCGGGACCGGCTCGCCGTCGCGCTGCGGCCGGCCATGCAGCCCGTGCTCGTGCGTGTTCGGTTGCGGTTCCCCGGGAGTGCGGCCTTCTTCGTACGACTGGTGCGGGAGCGTCGACCGCCGGAACTGAGCGCGACCTGAGTGCCGGCCGGCTCTGCCGTCCAGGTGACAACGGGGCCTGAGCAGTCACCTGCTCAGGCCCCGTGGCTGTATGCGGGGAACGAGGGCTCAGCCGAAGGACTTGACCGCTCTCCAGTCGTCTCCCAGGACGATCTTCGCCGGAGCCCACATGCTGGTGGTGGACGGGTGGTAGATACGGATCTGCCCGTCCGACCCGAACCGAGCCCAGAGGTCGGGTACCCGGTTCACCGCGATCCGCGAGCGTTCGGTAGGCATCGAGGAGCGGCAGTGCTTCACGCACGACGCACTCGGCCAGCTGACGACGGCGTGGACGGCGAAGGACCAGGATTCCTGCGGTATCGGCCCGGTCGGCACGGACGACACCCGCAACGTGGCGGCCGGACGTGACGGTTCCGGCTACTGGCAGGAGTACGAGTACGACCTGCTCGGCAACCGTACGAAGCTGGTGGAGAAGGACCTCACCGGTAACACCGCCAAGGACGCCGCCACCACCAGCTACACCTACGGCGAGGCCGACGGCAGCCAGCCCCGCACGCTGACCAAGGTCAGCAAAAACTACGTCACCCCGGCCGGCACGGCGGTCACCGCCGAGGCGGAGCGGCTCTACGAGCTGACCGGTGAGACGAAGTCGGTACGTCCACACGTACTATGTAATCGCCGGCAACACCCCGGTCCTCGTCCACAACTGCGGCGAGGCGGCCGATGATTTGCTTGACTTTGCGGATGATGCTCTGAACATGGCTCCAGAAGTGCGCCCGAACGTTGCGACTAAGATTACCTCCGCAGGCGGAGCGCAAGTCCGGTTCGCCTATGCGACGGATACGCGGACAGGAGTTATGCCTCCGCAAACCGCGCGAGCTGTGGCCAATTCAAGTCATCATGGCGGGTGTGGGGAAGTTGGATGCGCTATTCAGTTCGAGGAAGCGGGCATTCCTTTTGACGGATCGACATTTCAGTCGGTCAGGATTGGTGGAGGCGGCAGGGGGAACGCCTACCCGCTTGAGGACCATGGCAGCCTGATTGGCCCGTGTCCAGCCTGCCAGCGGTTCTTGCCCCTCGTAGGCGGAAGAGGGTAGGCAATGTCTCTTCCGCCAGAGCTGCGGGCAGCGCTACAGAACTTGCGCAAGATCCGTTCCGAAAGGCCGGTTGGCGATTACGATCCAGAATCCTGTGCTGTCTGGCGAGACCGGATTGCGGATGCCCTGGAATCGCTGTCAAATGTTCTGTTGTATGACGAAGATCGTCGCAAAGCCGTTGCCGAATCGATAGCAGCGCGCGATGAGGCGGCGAATATTCGCGCCGAAATGAATAAGCCAACCTGACTTGTAGGTGATTTATTGTGAGTCGTCATTTCAGGCTCATCGAGCGCAAGCCGGGGCGATTACGTATGGTAGCGAACGGCTATCGCGGGATGCCGCCGTGTGCTCGGGTTGCCGTCACGGTTGCCGTCACAGGCTTGCGCAACATGTGCATGTATCGATGACCCGGCCCGGCGGCAGGATCGTTGCCGGCGGGACTTCCGTTGGCGCGCCGCGTAGCGGTGCGGCGTCGATCGCCGGCGACGCCTCGTTGGCTGCCTGGTTCGGCGATCGTTGCGGCCTCGGCCTGGTGGATCGGCCCCCGCTTCTGGTCGCTGGTTCGTGTTGATGGGCGTGCGCGTGGGGCCGTAGGCCGTAGCGCGTGCGCGCGGCCCGGCGCAAGCCGGGCCGCCTTGATACCTGTAGAGCCAGTTTTGAGCCAGCCGGATCTTGGCGTGCCGGTTGAGCTATGCGATGGCGGAGATGTCCCCGTCGTCGAAGTAGATCGCTTGGTGGAGGCGCCCGCCGAGGGCGGCGGCGTATCGGGCGAGCACGTCCTGCCCGGAGATCTTGCCTTGCTCGATCTGTGATACGCGGCCCTTGGTGACGCCCATGCGGTCGGCAACCTGCTGCTGGGTCAGCCCCCGGGTGCGGCGCACCTCGGCAAGGCGGTGTCCAACGACGGTGGTGAGTAGTTCCTGCTTGCCGGCTTCGACGGCCTGCTCACCCCCGGCGCGCTCGACGTGGGCGGGGCGGATGTCCTTCCAGCGGACGTAGCTGCTCATGGCTGGCGGCCCTCCTCCTCGGCGCGTTCTTTCAGGTAGATCTCGTAGCGTTGCTCCGCCAAGGGGACGGCTTCGCGGTACCAGTCGTTCCACCGCCCGGTTTTGTCTCCGGCGACCAGCAGGATGCTGGAGCGCCACGGGTCGAAGACGAACAAGATCCGTACGGTGCCGGGGCGTAGCTCTTTGAGGTTGGCGATGGTCGAGCCATGGATCGTGTCGACCAACGGCCGGCCAAGCCCAGGTCCGGCCTCGGCGAGGGTGTCGATGGCTTGCACGACGCGGGCGTGCGCGGTCGGGTCGAGGGCGTCGAGCCAGTCGCGTACCTCGTTGACGAGGTAAATCTCCCACTCTTCGCCGCGCACTCGCTGAGTATAGCGGACGGTAAACCCGGGCGGCCTGGCCGAGAGGCGGATGCCGCACCGAAGGTTGGCGACCTGTCGACATCTTGGGGGCGCTGGTCCCCGCTTGTCTGCCCAGGTTGCCGTCAGCGTCGCCGTCAACATCGAGGAACGTGGAAACGATGCGCTTCTGCCCGAACAGGAAGACCAGGTGAGGCGCATGACTACGTAGCGTTACCCGGGAGAGATCCCACACGTGCTATGTGATCGCCGGGGAAACCCCCGTGCCCGTGGCGAACAGGACCGCGCGGCCCGATGTGTTGAGCGCGAGGACGGCCGACCGCTCCGGGTCCAGCCCCGACTGCAGGCCGCGGCGGTACCTGGTCACGACGAACAGGGCGTAGTCGACCCCAACGCCAAGGCCGATCAGCGCACCGAGAACCGGCGCGAGGCCGGTCACGGACATCAGGTGGCTGAGCGGCGCCATGAGCATCAGGCCGCTGCCCACGCCTGCCACCGCGGTCACGATCGGCAGCGCCATCGCGACCAGCGACCCGAACGCGACGAGCAAGATGACCGCAGCCGCGACGATGCCGATCAACGACGCGATCGACGTCGGCGCCGTCTCGGTGTTCGAGATGGCCCAGCCGCCAAGCTCAACCGCAAGGCCCGGCTCCCGGGCAGCCGTCGCCACCGCGATCACCTGGTTGATGTCGGCCTTGTCCAGGTCGTCTGCCGCCTTGGTGAAGTTCACCGTGGCGTACGCGGTGCGCCCGTCCGGGATTATCTGGATCTCGCCGCCTGGCAGGTATGGGCTGGCGACCGAGGCCACCTCGGGCAGGTGCGACACCCGCGCGAGCATCGCCGACATCCGCTGCTCGATGGCGGAATCTTCGACGCTGCCGTGGCTCACCTGCCAGACGATCCGGTCGGAGTCGCCCGCGTGGGCCGGCGCCGATCGCAGCAGCAGTTCCTGGGCGCTGCCGGAACCGGTGCCCGGCAGTGTGAGCGAGTTGTCATACGACGTCTTCACCGCCTGCGACATCACCGCCAAGCCGATGACCAGACCTATCCATGCAGTGATCACCATGAAGCGGTGTCGGTAGCACCAGCGCGCAAGAGCTGGCAGAATCGTCCATTCCTTTCGATTCGGCTCTCATCGTCTGGGTCGCAGTCGCCCCAGTCGCCGGCCAGCCGCAGCGATTGCGCAAGGCGTTACCGCGCCATCGGCTGCGCTTCCGGCTTCGCCTACTGCGTTGGCAGCAGATCGGTCGTGGATGGTGAGGGCGGCTGCTTACCGTCCCGGTATCTGGGCGGGGTGAACTGTCCGCCTACCCAGGAGTCTCACGTCTGCGCTGGCAGGCATTGCGGCTTGCCGGACATGGCGAAATAGATGCGCTGCGCCGCGTCGCTACTGGGCTCCGAGCACGGAACTGGTGAAGCTGAGCAGAAGCGCGGCGGTCCGCGGCGGATCCTCGATCATGGGTGTGTGTCCAGCACCCGGCACCAACTCGACTCTCGTGCCCGCGACGGCGCGGTATTGGTCGGCGGATGAGGATGGAAACCTCTGGTCCTGCTCGCCGAAGATCACCAGCAGTGGCTTGCCGAATCCCGTGAGCCGATCCGGGAGCGGACGCTGGTTCAGATAGTCGTCGGACGCGTTCGATGTCGCGGTGAGCGCGTGGTAGGTCAAGCGGCGCGTATCGTCGACAAGCTCCTGCGGGATGTTCTTGAAACCTGGCGCGAACCCGGAGCTCATACCCCGGCGGACGATCCCGTCGGTCCGAATTCGCCACAGTAGTTGCCCCAGCACGGGGGTGAAGACGAGATTGCCGACGGCCCCGGAGGAGACGAATGCGTCCAAGCTGGGTCCGGTGTCGATGAGTGCTATCGCGGTCACCAGGTCGCCTCGTTGCTCGGCGAGGACGGTGGCGACGTAGCCGCCTGTGGAATGGCCGACGACGATGGCGTGCTTGACGCCGAGCTGGTCCAGTGCCTGGCCGACCCGGTGTCCTTGCTGTTCCATCGCGTAGACGTCGCCGGCCGGTTTGGCGGACCGGCCGTGCCCGAGCAGGTCGATCCGGATGACGCGATAGGAGGTGGCCAACATCGGCACCACCGGATCCCACGAGCGGAGTGAGCTGCCGGTCCCGTGGATCAGTACGAGGGCCGGGGCGTCGTGGGGGCCATCCTGGCTCACGTAGATGTTCCCACCGTCGACGGGCAGGGTCGAGTTCCCGGCGGCGTCGGCCTCCTGCCTATCCACAATCACCGTGTTTCCCAGGAGCAGCCCGACGACGGCGAGGAGGACTGCCGAGGCAACGATGCGGCGCCGTCGGCGCTTAGCCGTAGGTCTCGGGTGCGTTCGGGCAAGAGATCGCATGATCCAGCATTCCTTTCGGTTCGGCTCCCCATCGTCCGGGTCTCAACCGGCCGGGGTCGTCGGCCAGCCGCAGCGATTGCCCAGGACGTACCGCGCCATCCGGTGCGGCTTGCAGGCCTCGCCTACTGCGTTCGCAGTAGATCGGTTATGGGCGGCGAGGGCGGTTGCTTACAGTCCTGGTATGTGGGCGAATGTGTGGAGCAGGCTGATGGCCAGGCAGCAGCTGCTGCTGTTCTCGGCGATCATGTCGATGGTGCTGTTCGCGGTGGTGACGATCCCCGCCGATGTCCGGCATGCGCTGAATTCTCACCAGCCGCTGATCTGGGCGGTGTCCGTCGTGGTCTACGCGGTCTTGGTGGCGTGCCGGCGGTTCCCGATCGGCATCGTGGCGGTCGCCGTCATCGGGTCAGTTGTGCTGATGGCGGACGGTATGGCCTACCCGCTGACCTTGCCAGCGGTCTTCTACGCGCTGTACTCGATTGCGCTGGGTTCCGGTCAGGTGCGGACGCTCGCGGTCGGCGTCGCCGTCAAGGTGGTCCTGGTCTCCGCCTCGCTCATCACCCATCCCGGCATCACGGGCTTCGTCGTGCTGCTGTGGGCGGCGCTGGCGGTGACCACCGGCTTCGCCGCCCGTAGCCACCATGCCTACGTCGCCGAAGCCGACGAGCGCGCCAGGCGCGCCGAGCAGGCCAGGGAGGACGAGGCGAAGCGCCGCGTTGCCGAGGAACGGCTGCGGATCGCCCGGGAACTGCACGACGCCGTCGGGCATCATGTCGCCCTGATCAACGTGCAGGCCGGCGCGCTGGCCTGCCTGCTCGATGACGAGGACCGGTCGCAAGCCAGGGAGTCGGTCGCGCACATCCAGCGGGCCAGCGAGGAAGCCCTCGAGGACCTGCGGCTGACCGTCGGGCTGCTACGCGAGCCCGGCCTGGAGCCGGCGGAGCCGGCGGAGCCGGTGCCGGGACTTGACCAACTCGAGGAGCTGATCTGCTCATTCGCCGGCGCGGGCCTGCGGGTCACCCGCGAGGTGACCGGCCAGGCCAGGCCGTTGCCCGAGGCGGTGGAGCTGACCGCCTACCGGGTCATACAAGAGTCGCTGACCAACACCCGCAAGCACGCGGACTGCGATACTGCGATGGTGCGGCTCGGGTACGCGCCAGGGGCGCTCACGCTGACGGTCGAGGACGAGGGAAAGGCGGTCACCCAGGGCGGCCGGCGCATGCCCGAAGGGCACGGCATCGTGGGCATGCGAGAGCGGGTGGCTGCCCTGGGCGGACGGCTGTCGGCAGGGCCGGGGCCCGAGGCAGGCTACCGCGTCATCGTCGAGCTTCCGCTGCGAGCGGCCGGGATCGAGGGCTCGTGACTGGGGCCGCGCCCGCCTCGCCGGCGTCCGCCGCCACGGCGCCGACCCGAGTGGTCCTCGCCGACGACCAGGAACTTATCCGCGCGGGCCTGCGGCTGGTGATCGACCGTGCGCCAGGGCTGACAGTAGTGGGCGAGGCGGCCACCGGCCACGACGCGGTCCGGGTCGCCCGCGAGGCACGTGCCGACGTCGTCTTGATGGACATCCGGATGCCGGACCTTGACGGGCTGGCCGCTACCCGGCGGATCGCCGCTGACGACAGCCTCGCCCGGGTACGGGTGCTGATCCTGACGACGTTCGAGATCGACGAGTACGTCTTCGAGGCGCTGCGGTCGGGGGCCAGCGGGTTCCTTGGCAAGGGCGCGCGCCCGGACGCCCTGATCGACGCGATCCGCACGGTCGCCCGCGGCGACGCGCTGCTTTCGCCGTCCGCCACCCGGGGCCTCATCACCAGGTACCTCACGCTGCACGACAGCGAACCGGCCCACCCCTCGCCGCTGCTTGCCACCCTCACCGACCGCGAGCGCGAGGTGGTAGCCCTGGCCGCCGACGGGATGTCCAACACGGACATCGCCCACCAGCTCACGCTCAGCCCGCTCACCGTCAAGACCCACGCCAACCACGCCATGACCAAGCTCGGGGCGCGCGACCGCGCGCAACTCGTCGTGCTCGCCTACCAGACCGGCCTGGCCCGCGCCCCACGCCCCCGGCCGTGAACTACCGCGTCGCCGCGAGGCCGACCCCGAGCACCGTGCCAGGGTACCGCGGCGGGGGAAGCGCGGCACCGCCGATAATCAACAGCAATATCCCGAGCGATTCCCGCCGTCGCGGTTGTTGCCGTCATCGCAGTCCGACCGCCCGTTGTCGCGGCGGTGTGCATGCCCACCTACACCGCTGGGCTGCCCAGGACACAGACCGTGGACGCCACCACCTTCGACTACGACCCAGCCGGACGCCTCACCTCCACAATCCTGCCGACCACCAACGGATACACCGAAACCCGCAGCTACGACCGCGCCGGGCGTCTCGCATCGGTGGCCAGCGTCCACCCCACCAACGGCGCCCTCGCCCACTAATGCGTCTACGAGGCCGGCGGTCCGCAGACGATTATGTGTCTCAAGGCCGGATGGGCAGGGTGGTGACTCGGGCTTCGTCACCGGCGGCGCGTCCAGCCGATGAACCGGGTGAAGTAATCGGCCGGGTCGACGTCGCCGGCCCGGACACGCAGCGCGTCGGCGATCGCGTCGTGCATGAGCAGGCACAGGTAGACGGCCAGCGCCGGACGGTCGTGGGCGTACTCCTGCCGGAGGCGCAGCTTGGCGGGTGGGCAGGGCCAGGCGGCGGCGCACGCCCGGCAGCGCCAGCTGGGCCGGGCGGCGACGTGCCGGTCGAGTTCGGCGGGAGACACCGACGCGCTGGTCACCGTCGGCCGCCGCGCGTCGGTGAGCGGAGCGCGGCCACCCGGACCAGCGCCGTGCGGGGCTGGCTACCACGGGCCTCGCTCCCGTCGGGCCGAATCTCCACGCCAGTCAGCTCGATCCATTCCAGCCCCGGGTGGTCGACGCCGGCCGGCGCCTCGGTGATCCGCAGCCGCAGCGGCCCGGTGCCGTAGCAGTAGTCGGCCTCGCCGATCGGGACCACCTGGCCGACCGACACGAGGGAGGCGCGCTCCGGCCGCGTCACCGGCGACCTGCGTCCGCCCGGTACGCCTGTCCCCGGGTGATCAGACCCGCCGCGCCGACCCAGTGCACGGCCGTGGGGCCGTTCCACAGGCGGTTACGCGGCGTGGGCAGCGCCGGCCGCGCCGGTGGTGGTGCCTCCTCCGGTACGACCGTGTGCCGGTCGGGGCAGGGCCACCGCAGCCCGCAGGTGCAGTACCGGCCCCAGCGGGACCAGTCGCGGCGGTGCCGGGGTGCCAGCGGCACAGGTCTGATCGGTTTGCCCATTTGCTGATTCCTTCCTCGCGCCTGTTCACACTCTGCTGTGGACACGACTACGGTCGGAAGGTGGCGCAGGGCCTCAGCGCCGGTTGTGCCGGCTGGCCGGAAGCGCGTGGCGGGCGTGTGGCGCTCGGTGAGCGGCGTGTGGTGGAGGTGTGATGGGCGACAGCCCGATGTCGACGCTGGAGTTCCTCGGTGCGGAGCTGCGGCGGGCGCGCAAGGAGCGCGGGCTGAGCCAGGAGGAGCTGGCCCAGCGGATCAGCTACTCGTCCTCGCTGGTGGGGATGGTGGAGATCGGCCACCGCACGCCGTCCCAGGACTTCATCGCCCGGGTCGACGCGACGCTGGAGGCCGGTGGCCTCTTCGAGCGGCTACTTACCCTGGTCAGGGCCGACGCCGCGCCACCGTGGCTGCGCGAGTGGATCAGCGTGGAGCGGGAGGCGACGCTGATCCGCTGGTTCGAACCGTCCCTCATCCCCGGCCTGTTGCAGACCGAAGGCTACGCCCGCGCGGTGCTCGAATGGGGTGGGTTGCTTCGGGTGCCAGAGATCGAGCAACGGCTCACGTCGCGACTGGACCGGCAAGCGGTGCTGACGGCAGAGAATGCGCCCCAGTTCATCGCATTGGTGGACGAGGTCGTCCTGCGCCGGCGAGTCGGAGAGCCAGCCCTCATGATCGAGCAGTTCGAGCACCTGTTGAGGGTCACCGAGTTGCCGCACGTCCACCTGCATATTGTGCCGACAGGAACAGGGGCCCATGCAGGTTTGGCCGGCCCGTTCATCCTCGCGAGGACTCCAGAAGGGTCGGAGGTTGCGCACCTTGACAACCAGCTCCGGGCACACGTGACGGACAACCCGGAAGACGTTGATACCCTTCAGCGCAAGTGGGAGGCCGTGCGTGGCGAGGCGCTGCCCCGCCGGGCCTCCCAGGAACTGATTCGGGAGCTGACGAAGTCATGGACCTGACCGGCGCGGTGTGGCGCAAGTCGACCCGTAGCGGTAACGGTGGCTCCACCTGTGTCGAAGTGGCGACCAATCTGCCCGCGGTGGTGGGGGTTCGGGACAGCAAGGATCTGCATGGTCCGGTGCTTACGTTCGCGCCAGCCGCCTGGGCCGTCTTTGCTCACGCCGCCGCCACCGGCAGCTTCAACGCTCACAAGGCGTAGGCACCAGCCTCAGCGGGCTGGGTGGACAACTCCGAGGCAGGGTGAGGTATGGACGTGCTTGGTGCGATCTGGCGCAAGTCCACCCGCAGCGACAACGGTGGCTCCACCTGTGTCGAGGTGGCGACCAACCTGCCGTACGTGGTGGGGGTGCGCGACAGCAAGGACCGGCAAGGACCTGTTCTCACCTTCGCGACCGAGGCGTGGGCTGCCTTCGCCCACGCCGCTGCCCACGACAATCTCACCATCCAATCCTGACCAACAGGTTCCATGCCCGCCGGGTTGCCCTTCTTCCTCCGCGTCGACCTCCGGAACCGGGTCCCCATCATCGCCCTGTTCGCGCTGATCGAGGGCGAGTACCGGCCGGTGTCCGCCGCCGGGGCGGGCACTCCGTTCGTCATGCGGGAGCCATTCGACCTCACCATCGATCCGGCAGTCCTGCTAGGCGAGGAGGCGCCCCCGGAGCATGCCGACGGGGAGGGCTGAGGCTCCCAGCGGGCGCACAGTGACGCCGGGGCAGAATGGCCGCGTGACAACTCCCCGAGACCTGGTCCTGCTCGGCTCCACCGGTTCGATCGGCACCCAGGCCATCGACATCGTCAAGCGCAACCCGGACCGGTTCCGGGTGGTGGCGCTCGGCGCCGGTGGCGGCAACGTCGAACTGCTCGCCGCGCAGGCCCTGGAGCTGGGCGTGGACGCGGTCGGGGTGGCGAAATCCTCCGCCGCGCAGGACCTCCAGCTGGCCTTCTATGCCGAGGCGAGCCGGCGCGGCTGGGCCACCGGGGACTTCCGGCTGCCGAAGATCGTCGCCGGCCCGGACGCCATGACCGAACTGGCGCAGTGGCCCTGCGACGTGGTCCTCAACGGGGTGGTCGGCTCGCTCGGGCTCGCGCCGACGCTGGCGGCGCTGCGCGCGGGTCGTACCCTCGCCCTGGCCAACAAGGAGTCGCTGGTGGCCGGCGGCCCCCTCGTGCGGGCCGCGGTGACGCGGCCGGGGCAGATCGTGCCGGTGGATTCGGAGCACTCGGCCCTCGCCCAGTGCCTGCGCGGCGGGACGCGCGGCGAGGTGCGGCGGCTGGTCGTCACCGCCAGCGGCGGCCCCTTCCGGGGGAAGCGGCGCGACGAGTTGACGCAGGTCACACCCGCGCAGGCGCTTGCGCACCCCACCTGGAACATGGGGCCGGTCGTCACCATCAACTCCGCCACCATGGTCAACAAGGCGCTGGAGGTGATCGAGGCGCACGAGCTCTTCGACGTGCCCTACGCCGACATCACCGTGATGGTCCACCCACAGTCGGTGATCCACTCGATGGTCGAGTTCGTGGACGGCTCCACCCTCGCCCAGGCCAGCCCGCCGGACATGCGGCTGCCGATCGCGCTCGGCCTCGGCTGGCCGAACCGGGTGGGTGACGCCGCCGCCGCGGTCGACTGGACGAAGGCACACACCTGGGAGTTTGCCCCGCTGGACGACGAGGCGTTCCCGGCGGTCGCCCTGGCCAAGGCCGCCGGCGAGACCGGCCGCTGCCGCCCGGCGATCTACAACGCGGCGAACGAGGAGTCCGTCGCGGCGTTCGTCGCCGGCCGGCTGCCCTTCCTCGGCATCGTCGACACCCTCCGGCGAGTGCTGGAGGAGGCTCCCGATTTCGGTGAACCAGGTACCGTCGGGGACGTGCTCGCGGCCGAATCGTGGGCGCGCGCGCATGCGCAGGAGATCATCGTGGGGTCGGGGAAGGAAGCCTGATGCTCTATCTGCTCGGGGTGGTGGCGATCGCCCTGGCGATCCTCATCTCGGTGAGCCTGCATGAGGCGGGTCACATGCTGACTGCCAAGGCGTTCGGGATGAAGGTCACCCGCTACTTCGTCGGCTTCGGCCCGACCCTCTGGTCCTTCAAGCGCGGTGAGACCGAGTACGGCCTGAAGGCCATCCCGCTCGGCGGCTTCTGCAAGATCGTCGGCATGACGCCGCAGGACGACGACGTCGAGCCGGGCGACGAGCACCGGGCGATGTGGCGCTACCCGGTGTGGAAGCGGACGATCGTGATGTCCGCCGGCTCGGTCATCCACTTCGCCCTCGCCGTGATCGCCATCTGGCTCGCCGCGATGTTCATGGGCCTGCCGAACAAGGACATCCCCAACCCGCTGCCCGCGCACATCAAGGTCGTGGACTGCGTCATCCCCACCGACGCCCCGCGCGAGTGCGCCCCCGGCGACCCGGTGAGCCCCGCCAAGCAGGCCGGGCTGCGCGACGACGACAGGATCCTCGCGGTGAACGGCACCGCAGTCGCCGACTACACCGCCCTGGTCAAGGCCGTCCGCGACCTTCCGCCGGGCAAGCCGGCCACCATCCGGTACGAGCGCGACGGCGTGCCGGGCGAGGTCCAGGCCAACCTGGCCGCGGTGCAGCGCAAGCCGCTGGACAACCCGGAGGGCGCCCTGGTCACCGTCTCCGCGCTCGGCGTCGCCGGTCCCGCGCTGCCGCCGGGCGTCCCGGCCACCGTCACGTACGGGCCGGTCGAGGCGATCCCGGCCACCGCCGGCTACACCAAGGACCTCGCCGTCGGCACGTACGAGGCGATGAAGCGGATCCCGGAGAAGGTCCCCGCCCTCTGGACCGCCGTCACCGGTGGCGAGCGGGACAAGGACACCCCGATCAGCGTGGTCGGCGCCAGCCGGCTCGGCGGCGAGGCGCTGGCGAACGGCTTCTGGGAGATGCTGCCCCACCTGTTCATCTCGCTGAACTTCTTCGTCGGCGTGTTCAACCTGCTGCCGCTGCTGCCGCTGGACGGCGGGCACATCGCCATCGCCTGGTTCGAGCGGGTCCGCTCCTGGCTGTACGCCCGGATCGGCCGCCGCGACCCGGGCCGGGTGGACTACATGAAGCTCATGCCGCTCACGTACGCGGTGATCCTGGTCGGTGGCGCGTTTACGCTGCTCACCGCCACCGCGGACATCATCAACCCGATCACGCTCTTCTCAAGGTGAGTGCCTGAAGTGACCGCTGTCAGTCTCGGTATGCCCGCCGTGCCGCCCCCGTCGCTCGCCCCGCGCCGGGCCAGCCGCCAGATCATGGTCGGCTCGGTGCCGGTCGGTGGGAGTGCGCCGGTCTCGGTGCAGTCGATGACCACCACCCTCACCTCCGACGTCAACGCCACCCTCCAGCAGATCGCCGAGCTGACCGCGTCCGGCTGCCAGATCGTCCGGGTCGCCGTGCCCAGCCAGGACGACGTCGAGGCGCTGCCGGCGATCGCGCGCAAGTCGCAGATCCCGGTGATCGCCGACATCCACTTCCAGCCGAAGTACGTCTTCGCCGCGATCGACGCCGGCTGTGCCGCGGTCCGGGTCAACCCGGGCAACATCCGGCAGTTCGACGACAAGGTCAAGGAGATCGCCAAGGCGGCCGGTGACGCGGGCGTGCCGATCCGGATCGGCGTGAACGCCGGCTCGCTGGACAAGCGGCTGCTCGCCAAGTACGGCAAGGCCACCGCCGAGGCGCTGGTCGAGTCGGCGCTCTGGGAGTGCTCGCTCTTCGAGGAGCACGGGTTCCAGGACATCAAGATCTCGGTCAAGCACAACGACCCGGTGGTCATGATCCGGGCGTACCGGCAGCTCGCCGAGCAGTGCGACTACCCGCTGCACCTGGGGGTGACCGAGGCGGGGCCGGCGTTCCAGGGCACCATCAAGTCGGCGGTCGCCTTCGGCGCGCTGCTGGCCGAGGGGATCGGCGACACGATCCGGGTCTCCCTCTCCGCGCCGCCGGTCGAGGAGATCAAGGTCGGCAACCAGATCCTGGAGTCGCTGGGCCTGCGCGAGCGCGGCCTGGAGATCGTGTCCTGCCCGTCCTGCGGCCGGGCCCAGGTCGACGTCTACAAGCTCGCCGAGGAGGTCACCGCCGGCCTGGAGGGGCTGCCGGTGCCGCTGCGCGTCGCCGTGATGGGCTGCGTGGTGAACGGCCCGGGTGAGGCCCGCGAGGCCGACCTCGGTGTCGCCTCCGGCAACGGCAAGGGCCAGATCTTCGTCAAGGGCCAGGTCATCAAGACCGTGCCCGAGGGGCAGATCGTCGAGACGCTGATCGAGGAGGCGCTCCGCCTCGCCGACGAGATGGGCGCGGAGATCCCCGAGGAACTGCGCGACCTCGTCCCCGGCGCCACCGTAACCGTCCACTGACCGACCCCGTCCCCGGCGCCGCCCCGACGCACGACGCGAACGCACCTACAGCGACGGAGTGGCCATTCCGAGAGGAATGGCCACTCTTTCTCTGTACGAGGGCGTCCCGTGCCCCGGAGGGCGGCGGCGGTCACTCGGATTCGGCGAGGATGGCGTAGAGCTTGCGGCGGGTCTCGTCGAGGACCTGGGCCGCCCGTTCGCGCTGGTCGTCGGTGCCGGTCATCATCACCTGGCGCAGCGCGTTCATCGCCTGCGCCCCGGCGTCGCGGATGTCGTGCCAGCTGTTGACGGTGTTCTCGGCGAACTCCGCCCAGGGCGGGGTCTGCGCCGCGGTGGCGGCCTCCTCGCGGCCGGCGTCGGTGACGGCGAACCGCTTCCGACCCCCGGTGGAGGAGTCCGTGCTGGCGGCGATGACCCCCTCGTCCTCCAGCAGTTGGAGGGTCGGGTAGATCGAGCCCGGGCTGGGTCGCCAGGCCCCGCCGGTGCGGGAGTCGATCTCCTGGATCATCTCGTACCCGTGCATCGGCCGCTCGGTGAGCAGGGCCAGCACGGCGCCGCGGACGTTCGGTCGGCGTCCGCGGCCCCGACCCCGGCCGCCCCGGCCGCCGCCCCAGCCGCCGTGCCCGTGCGGGCCGGGCGGGAAGCCGAACCCGCGTCGACGGGCCTCGTGCATCGCGTGGAAGTGCTGATGGAATGTCATGCCATGATCCCTTCTCGGACTGTCGTTGATGCATCGACGATATATCGGCAATGTGTCATCGACAAGGCCGGGGATGCAAACCGTACGTACGTCTTGTTAGAGTGTCGGGCGTGCGACTGCTCCCCGAACCGGGCCCGGCCCGGACCCTCGCCCTCTCCGCCCTGGTCAACACCGTCGGCCGGGGCACCTGGCTGACCGTCAGCGCGCTCTTCCTCACCCGTTCGGTCGGCCTGTCGGTGAGTCAGGTCGGCCTCGGCCTCACCGTCACCGCACTGGTCGGCCTGGTCGCCAGCACCCCGATGGGCTACCTGGCCGACCGGCACGGCCCGCGCGGCATCCAGCTCGCCGCGCTGGTCGCCTCCGGCGCCTGCACCGCCGCCCTGGTGGCCGTCCGGTCGTTCCCGGCGTTCCTGGTGGTCGGCGTGCTGATGGCGGTCGCCGACGCCGCCAGCCGGGGCGCCCGGGGCGCGCTGATCGCCGGGGCGGTCCCCGCCGACCAGCGGGTCCGTACCCGGGCCTGGCTGCGTGCCGTCACCAACGTCGGGATCTCGGTCGGCGCCGTGGTCGCCGGCGTCGGGCTCGCCGCCGACACCCGGGCCGCGTACGTCGCGCTGATCCTGCTCAACTGCGTCACCTACCTGCTGGCGGCGGCGATCCTGCTCCGACTGACGCCGGTCCCGCCCGTTCCGGCACCCGCGCACGGGCCGCGGCTGATCGCGCTGCGGGACCGCCCGTTCCTGGCCTTCACGATGCTCGACGGGCTGATGTCGATGCACTTCGGGCTGCTCAACATCGCCCTGCCGCTGTGGATCGCCGACCACACCACGGCCCCGCACTGGCTCATCTCGGCCTGCATGCTGGTCAACACAGTGACGGTGGTGCTCTTCCAGGTCCGCGCCTCGCGCGGCACCGAGGAGCTACCCGGGGCCGCGCGGGCCGCCCGGCGGGCCGGCGTGGTCATCGCGGTGGCCTGCGCGATCTTCGCTGCCAGCGCCGGCGTGCCGACCCCGGCCGCCGTGGCGCTGCTGCTGGCCGGGGCGCTGGTGCACGTGGTCGGCGAGCTGTGGCACGCGGCGGCGGGCTGGGGCATCTCCTTCGGCCTCGCCCCGGCCCGGGCGCAGGGTCAGTATCAGGGCGCGTACGGGATGGGCATGCAGCTCGGCGGGATGGCGGCCCCGGTGGTGGTGACCAGCCTCGCGGTCGGCTGGGGCGCGCCCGGCTGGCTGCTGCTCGGCGGGTTGTTCCTGCTGCTCGGCGCGCTGGTGCCGCCGGTCGTGCGGTGGGCGGCGCGGAGCCGGCCGGCCGAGCCGGTGACCGAGCCGGTCACCGTCTGACCCGGTCGGCCGGCGCGCTGCCGCCCCCATCTGGCAGGCTGGTAGCCGTGCTGACGGTGCCGGTACGCCAACTGGGGGAGTCGGAGCGCCGCGCGGTCGAGCGGCTGCTCGACCTCGACCCGTTCGCGGGCGCGCAGGTCGCCGAGCGGATCGCTGCCCGTGGCCTGGCCTGGTGGCGGGCCGAGGGGCGGATCCTGGGGTACGGAACCCGGCGCAACCTGGAGTCGATCTGCTGGCTGGGCGGCAACCTCACCCCGGTGCTCGCCTCGGAGCCGGCGGTCGCGGCCTTCGCCGAGCAGCTCGCCGCCGAGGAGCGCCTCTGCTCCTCGATCGTGGGGCGGGCCGACGCGGTGCTCGGCCTCTGGGACCGGCTCTCGGTGCACTGGGGCCCGGCCCGGGACGTACGCCCCAACCAGCCGCTGCTGGCCACCGACGCGCTGCCCCCGGTGCCCGCCGATCCGCAGGTGCGCCAGGTGCGCGGCGGTGAGATCGACCGGCTCTTCCCGGCGGCGGTGGCCATGTACACCGAGGAGGTCGGCGTATCGCCGCTGGCCGAGGACGGCGGGCGGACCTACCGGCGGCGGGTGACCGACCTGGTACGGGCCGATCGGGCGTACGCCCGCTTCGTCGACGGCCGGGTGGTCTTCAAGGCCGAGTTGGCGGTGGTGACCCGGCGTACGGCCCAGGTGCAGGGGGTCTGGGTCGCGCCCGAGTGGCGGGGGCGGGGGATCGCCACGGCGGCGATGGCGGCGGTGGTGCGCGACGCGCTGCTCCGGGTGGCCCCGACCGTGAGCCTCTACGTCAACGACTTCAACCTGCCCGCCCGCCGGGTGTACGAGCGCTGCGGCTTCCGGCCGGTCGGCACCCTGGCCACCGTGCTGTTCTGACGCGACCCCTCCCGCCGGGCATGGCGGGGATCACGCACTCGGACCGCCTCCCCGGCGCTGCTCGGCATCGTCCGGCGGGTCGCCCAGACCTGAGCGGGGCGGGCCGCGTCGCAGGCCGGGGGCGGTCGGGGGCGCGGTAAATGCGTTTGAATAGTCGCGGCCGGAGGACCAGGCTGGGCGTACCGCCACCCCGAGTCCGGAGGGACCCTCCCATGCGCCTGCTCCGTGATCTCTGGGCCACCGCGCCCCGCCGCATGGCGGTCGTGGTCGTGCTGATCGTGCTCGGCGCCGCCGGCCAGGCGGCCGCGTCGGCCCTCGCCGGCCCGGTCCTGGTGCACCGCTCGGCCGCCTTCTTCGCCGCGCTGGTGCTGGCGCTGGTCGCCGCCGTCGTCAGCGATCTCGTCATCGGCCTGCTGATGGCGGGGCTCACCGCCGACTGGTCCGCCGACGTGCGCCGCCGGCTGTGCCGGGTGGCGCTCGGACAGGACCTGACCACCCTGGAGACCACCCCGGTCGGCGAGCTGCTGGACCGCATCGACAACGACGTCTACCAGGTCGCCTCCGAGCTGCGGAACACCGGCGTACGACTCGTCCAGGGGCTGGCCGTGTGCCTGCTGGCCACGGTGAGCGCCCTGTTCGTCTGGTGGCCGGCCGGTGTCGGCATGGTCGTGCTCACCGCGCTGCTCGCCGTCGTGCTGCGCCGCCCCACCGCGCGCATCGCCCCCGCCCGGATGGCCGAGGAGGAGGCCTGGTCGGACCTCGCCGCGGTGATGGAGGAGGCGGTGCACGGCCAGGACGACGTCCGGACCAGCCTGGCCCGGCCGTACGTGCTGCGCCTCTATGCCCGGCGCGCCGCCGAGGTGCTCGCCCGGTGCCGGCGGGTGTTCCTGATGTCCGCCCGGGTCACCACGATCGCCGCCGGCGTGATCCGCGCCGGCATCGCCGCCGTGGTCCTCGGCGGGGCCTGGGCGCTGGCCACCGGCCGCATCGACGGCGCCCGGCTGACCGCGATCTGGCTGCTGGTCATCGCCTTCGGGGCCACCGTCGAGCACCTCGCCCGCTGGGTGCCCCACCTCCAGTACGCGCTCGGCGCGTGGGCCCGGGTGCAACTGCTCTCCGACGCCCGCCAGGAACCCGCCGGCGGCACGGCCCCGGCCGACGGCGACCTGACCGTCCGCGGGCTCACCTTCCACTACTCGAACACCGGCGACGGCGAGCGGGGGCCGGCGCTGCGCGACATCCGGCTCACCTTCGCCCGCGGCCGGTCGTACGCGCTGGTCGGGCGGACCGGGTCGGGCAAGTCCACGCTGGCCAAGGTGCTCACCCGCGCGGTCGACGTGCCGCGCGGCACGGTCTTCCTCGGCGACACCGACCTGGTCGATCTGGACGTCGAGCAGCTACGCCGGTGGGTCGCCGTGGTGCCGCAGCGCACCGAGATCCTGGCCGGGACGCTCGCCGAGAACGTCGCGCTCTTCGACCCCGACCTGCTCGACGACGCCACCCGGGCCCTAGAGGAACTGGGGCTGGCCGGCTGGATCGCCGAGCTGCCCGACGGGATGGGCACGAAGCTGGGCGAGGGCGGGCACGTCCTCTCCGCCGGGCAGGAACAGCTGGTGGCGTTCGCCCGGATCCTGGTCCGTGACCCGCACGTGGTGATCCTCGACGAGGCCACCGCCCGGCTGGACCCGGTCACCGAGACCCGGGTACGCCAGGCCACCGAGCGGTTGCTCACCGACCGGATCGGCATCGTCATCGCCCACCGCCTCTCCTCGGTGCGCCGCTGCGACGAGGTGGTGGTGATGGCCGACGGGGCGGTGCTGGAGGCCGGCCCGCTGCGCGAGTCGGAACGCTTCGCCGAGCTGCTGGCCAGCAGCCACGCCGCCGCGTACGCCCCGGCCGGCGCGGGCCGGGGCGGGGTGGACCTGCTGCCCGGGCCGCGCGACCCGTGGGAGGCCGCCGAGTCGGGCCCCACGCCCGCGGCGGTGACAGCCGACCGGCCGGCCCGGGTGGCCGTGCCGAAGACCGACCCGCCGCCGCTGCCCCCGGCGCCGCCCGCGCGGACCATGCGGGAGATCCTGCGCCTGGCCCTGAACGACCCGCGGTACGGCCTGGTCTCGGTCGGCATGTTCGTCGTCATGTTGCTGCTCGGCCTGGACGGCGCGGTGCTGCCCTGGCTCTGGGCCGACGTGGTGGACGGCGGCAGCCCCTGGCTGCCGGCGCTCGGCATCGCCGCGGCGCTGCTGGTCGTCCTGCCGCTGCCCTTCTACACCAACCTGTGGTTCCCCCAGTGGTGGGTACGCCAGATGCTGCGAATCAGCCTGCGGCTGGTGCACGGGCAGACCGGGGCGCGTCGGGTCAGCGGGCACACCCCAGCCGAGGTGGTGGCCCAGAGCGGCGACACCGAGCGGGTGGTGCAGCTCGCCGACAACCTGGTGGACCAGTTCATCTCGCTGGTGCTCCTGGTGAGCATGACGGTGGTGACCGGCAGCCTCGTGCCGGGACTGTTCTTCGTCGGCACGATGGTGGTGTCCGGGCTGGCCGCGACGCTCTTCGGCCCCCGGTTGGAACGCTCCGCCCGGGGCACGGTCAAGGCCCGGGCCGCGTTCGCCACCGCGCTGGTCTCCTCGCTCTCCGCGGCCCGGACGGTGAAGCTCGCCGGTGCCACCCGCCCCGTGCTCGACCACCTGGCCCTGCTGGACACCGTGCGCAGCGACCGGCAGCGCCGGGAGATCTCGATGCAGGTGTGGGCCCGCTCCACCCCGTCGGTGGCCAGCGGACTGCTGCCGATCGGGGCGTGGGCGCTCTACCTGACCGGTGGGCTCTCCGCGGGCGCTGCGCTGGTGGCGGTCTCCACGCTCGGCGCGGCCCGCTGGTTCGCCTGGACCACGGCGTCGCTGGTCTCGCACTACCCGTCGGCGCGGGTGTGGACCCGGCGCACGGTCGCGATGTCCGGGGTGGGGGCGTACTCGGCGGCGGTGCCCGGGGTGGACCTGGCCGCCGGCACCGCGCCCGCGCCCGTGCCGCCGGCCCGGCGTCCGCTGCGCCGGCTGGAGCTGGCCGGCTTCGGCGCGCTGCACTCCGACGGCACCCTCGCCGTGCGGGAGGTCGACCTGACCGTCGACCGCGGCCAGTTGGTGCTCGTGGTCGGGCCGGTCGGCTCCGGAAAGTCCTCGCTGCTGCGCGCCCTGGCCGGGATCGTGCACCACACCGGCACGCTGCGCTGGAACGGCGAAGCGGTGACCGAGCCGGAGCTGTTCCTCCGCCCGCAGCAGGTGGGGTACGTCGGGCAGCTGCCCCGGGTGCTCTCCGGCACGGTCGCCGACAACATCGCGCTCGGCCACGAGGTCGACGCCGCCGGGGCGGTGGCCACCGCGCAGCTCGACCACGACCTGGCCGCGGCCGGGGGCGGGCTCGGGCTGCTCATCGGCCACAAGGGGACCCGACTCTCCGGCGGCCAGTTGCAGCGCCTGGCGCTGGCCCGGGCGTTGGCGCCGCGTACCGAGCTGCTGGTCGCCGACGACGTCTCGTCGGCGCTGGACGTCACCACCGAGCTGGCACTCTGGGCGGCGCTGCGCGAGCACGGGGTGACCGTGGTCGGTTCGACGTCGAAACGGGCGGCGCTGGTGCGGGCCGACCACGTGGTGGTGCTGCGCGACGGGGCGGTGGCCGCGCAGGGCCCCTGGCGGGAACTGGAGGACGACTGGGGCCACCTGGCCGGCTGACCTAGGGCCCGCTTCCCCCTCGCCGGGTGCCGGCGCGGGGTCGGCACGGGGCGGGGTGGGTCAGAAGGCGCGGGCGTACTGGTCGGGCCAGGCGGGGTGGGCGCCGAGCTTGGCGGCGGCGCGGCGGGGCCAGTACGGGTCCCGCAGCAGTTCCCGGCCGAGCAGCACCAGGTCGGCCTCGCCGCCGGCGACGATCTGCTCGGCCTGCTCCGGCTCGACGATCAGGCCGACCGCGCCGGTGAGCACCCCGGCGTCGCGCCGGATCCGGGCGGCCAGGGGCACCTGGTAGCCGGGCCCGACCGGGATGCCCGCATGGGCGGACGCGCCGCCGGAGGAGGCGTCGACCAGGTCGACCCCGGCGGCGGCCAGCTCACCGGCGAGCACGACGCTGTCCTCGACGGTCCAGCCACCCTCGACCCAGTCGGTGGCGGAGATCCGGGTCAGCACCGGCACCTGTTCGCCGACGGCGGCGCGGACCGCGCGGGCCACCTCCAGGGCGAGCCGCATCCGGGCGGCCCGGTCGCCGCCGTAGCCGTCCGTGCGGTGGTTGGTCAGCGGGGACAGGAACTCGTGCAGCAGGTAGCCGTGCGCGGCGTGGATCTCCACCGCGCCGAAGCCGGCGTCCACCGCCCGGCCGGCGGCGGTGGCGAAGGCGGACACCACGCGGGCGATCCCGGCCTCGTCGAGCGCCGTCGGCTCGCGGTAGTGGGGGAGGAACGGCACGGCGCCGGGACCGACCGGCGTCCAGCCGCCCTCGGTGTCCGGCACGCCGCCGGGCCGCTCCGCCCACGGCCGGTACGTCGACGCCTTGAACCCGGCGTGCGCGAGCTGCACCGCCGGCACCGCGCCCTGCGCGGAGACGAAACCGGTGACCGGCCGCCAGGCGTCGACGTGGGCGTCGGACCAGAGCCCGGTGTCCTGCGGGCTGATCCGCCCCTCGGGGACGACCGCGGTGGCCTCGGTGAGGATCAGGCCGGCGCCGCCGACGGCCCGGGAGCCGAGGTGGATCCGGTGCCAGTCGGTGGGCAGGCCGTCCGGTCCGGCGCTGTACTGGCACATCGGGGCGAGGGCGACCCGGTTGGGCAGGGTGACCGCGCGCAGGGCCAGCGGGGTGAACAGGGAACTCATGTCGTGATCCTCCGTCAGGGGAGTCGGGGAGGGCCCTGCGGGCAGGGCCCTCCCCGATCAACGGTCCGTGCGGAGCCGGGCCGGCCGCGGCCCGGGGCTCAGGCGGGGACGGGGCTCAGCCCGTCCTGCCGGGCCGGCCGCTCGGTCTCCTCGGCGTCGACCAGCTCACGCTTGCCGGCGGAGTCGTACGCGGCCCGGTCCAGGGTGCCCTCCCGGGCGGCGACGATGGTCGGCACCAGCGCCTGCCCGGCCACGTTGGTGGCGGTGCGGATCATGTCCAGGATCGGGTCGATCGCCAGCAGCAGGCCGGCGCCGGCCAGCGGCAGGCCCAGCGTGCTCAGGGTCAGGGTGAGCATCACGATCGCGCCGGTCAGGCCGGCGGTGGCCGCCGAGCCGACCACCGAGACGAAGGCGATCAGCAGGTAGTCGGTGACGCCCAGGTCCACCCCGAAGACCTGCGCGACGAAGATCGCCGCCAGGGCCGGGTAGATGGCCGCGCAGCCGTCCATCTTCGTGGTCGCGCCGAACGGCACCGCGAAGGAGGCGTACTCGCGGGGGACGCCCAGGCGCTCGACGGACCGCTGGGTCACCGGCATGGTGCCCACCGAGGAGCGGGAGACGAAGGCCAGCTCGATCGCCGGCCAGGCGCCGGCGAAGAACCGCAGCGGGTTGAGCCGGCCGGCCGCCACCAGCAGCAGCGGGTAGACCACGAACAGCACGATCGCGCAGCCGACGTAGACGGCGGTGGTGAACTTGGCCAGCGGGGCCAGCAGGTCCCAGCCGTACGAGGCGACGGCGTTGCCGATCAGGCCGAGGGTGCCGATCGGGGCGAGCCGGATCACCCACCAGAGCGCCTTCTGCACGATGGTCAGCACGGAGCGGTTGAACTCGACGAACGGCTCGGCGGCCTGGCCGACGAGCAGCGCGGCGGCGCCGACCACCAGGGCGAGGAAGACGATCTGGAGCACGTTGCCCTCGACGAACGCGCCGACCGGGTTGGTGGGCACGATGCCGGTGAGGAAGTCGATCCAGGAGCCGCTCTTCTTCGGCGCGGTGGCTCCGGCCACGTCGAGGGTGACCCCCTTGCCGGGGTCGGTCAGCAGGCCGATGCCGATGCCGATGCTCACCGCGATCAGCGCGGTGATGCCGAACCAGAGCAGCGTCTTCAGCGCCAGCCGGGCGGCGTTGGCCATGCCGCGCAGGCTGACCACGCTGACCACGATCGCGGTGAAGACGAGCGGCGGGACGGCCAGCTTGAGCAGCTGGATGAAGAGGTGGCCGACGGTGTCGAGGGTGCTGGTGAGCCAGCTCAGGTCGTTGGCGCGGGCGAGGAAGCCGAGCGCCACGCCGAGCACGAGGCCGAGCAGGATCTGCACGGAAAAGGGGATCTTGCGCAGGGCGGAAGCCATGAGGATGCGTCCAAGGTCTGTCAGCGGGTCGGTCGGGGCAGCGTCAGGAGAGTGGCTGCGCCGGACAGACGCCACTGGCCTGCAGTCGGAGGTCGACATACAGGCGCACGGTGAGGTGCCAGATGTTGGTCATCGCCTGCCGACGCTACTCCCCGCCGACCCACCGGCGGAAGGAGCGGCTCCCGTGACGCTCCTTACAGGTCCGATTCCTGCCCCGATGCTCCGGTCGGCACGGTCGCCCGGGTCAGCCCGAGTGTGGTCGCGGTGGCCAGGCCCCAGCTGGCCGCCACCGCCAGCAGCACCCGCTCCAGCACACCCACCACGCCGCTGCGGCCCACGGTCAGCATCGCCACGGCGATCGCGGCGGAGCACGGCAACGCCAGCACGGCGCCCAGGCCGGCGATCCACCGCACCGCCCGGCCGGCGGCGGCGGAGCGGAGCAGGGCCAGCATCGCGAGGACCACCGAGGCCGTCGCCGCGATGCTCGCGCCGCCGTGTACCAGATCGGCCACGGTGGGCGTCTCGAAGGGCGGCAGCGGGCAGCCCGCGCTGCACGTCACCGCGCCCGATAGCAGCGTGAGGACGCCGCCGGCCACGAGCAGCGCCCCGGCCACCCGCAGCGCCGTGGGCAGCGCCACCGCGAGCAGCAGCAGCGCGGCGGCCAGGGCGAAGATCCCGATCCGGTACGCCGCGGCGTACCGGCTGTCGGTGACGCCGGCCTCGCTGACGTACCCGGTGGGGCCCGGACCGGGACCGGCGACCACGGCGACCGTCACCGCGACCACGCCCGCCAGGGTGCAGCCGGCGGCGGCCGACGCGGCGGCGACCCGGCCGAGGCCCCGGTCAGCCACGCCCGTGTGGCGTGGTCCAGCCGTGCAGGCCTGGACCGAGCGGCACGATGCCGGTCGGGTTGATCTCCCGATGCGTGCCGTAGTAGTGCCGCTTGATGTGGTCGAAGTCGACCGTCTCGCCGAAGCCCGGGGTCTGGAACAGGTCCCGGGCGTACGCCCAGAGCACCGGCATCTCGGTCAGCTTCTGCCGGTTGCACTTGAAGTGCCCGTGGTACGCCACGTCGAAGCGGACCAGTGTGGTGAAGAACCGCACGTCCGCCTCGGTGATCGCGTCGCCCATCAGGTAGCGGCGCCCGGCCAGTCGCTCCGACAGCGCGTCCAGCCGGGCGAAGAGCGCCAGGTACGCCTCGTCGTACGCCTCCTGCGAGGTGGCGAAGCCGCACCGGTAGACGCCGTTGTTGACGTCCCGGTGGATCTCCGTCATCAGCGCGTCCATCTCCGGGCGCAGCTCGACCGGGTAGAGGTCGGGCGCGTCGGGCTTGTGGAACCGCCGCCACTCGGTCGAGAAGTCCAGGGTGAGCTGCGGATAGTCGTTGGTGACCACCCGCCCGGTCAACGTGTCCACCAACGCCGGCACGGTGACTCGGCCCAGGTAGTCCGCGTCGGTGGCCAGGTACGCCTCGGAGAGGAAGCCGATGCCCAGCACCGGGTCGAAGCCGTCCTGGTCGAGGGTGAACCGCCAGCCCCGCTCGTCCCGGATCGGGTCGACGGTGCCGAGCGAGATCACCTCGTCCAGCCCCAGCAGGCTGCGGACGATCCGCGCCCGGTGCGCCCACGGGCAGGCCCGGCACCAGATCAGCCGGTACCGGCCGGCCTCCAGCGGCCAGCGGTCCTGGTCGTCCGGGCCGCCGCCCTCCGGCGAGGTGGAGTGCGGGGTGACCCGACCGGTGAACCGGTTGGGCTGGCGGACGAACGCGCCGCTGCCGGCGGTCTCTGCGCTGAACTGGGCCCGGGCCATGCCGCCAACCTATCCGGTCGGCGCGCGGATATCCTGGCGCTCGGGCGTCCCCGCGACCCGGGCGACGCCGCCGCCGAGCCCCTTCCCACCCCCGAAGGACAGCGCCGATGACCGTGGCATACCTCGTGGCCGGAGTCCGCACCCCGATCGGCCGGTACGCCGGCGCCCTCGCCGGGGTACGCCCCGACGACCTCGCCGCCCACGTGATCCGCGAGCTGGTCGCCCGCCACCCGTCGGTGGACTGGGCCCGCACCGACGACGTGATCCTGGGCTGCGCCAACCAGGCCGGCGAGGACAACCGCAACGTGGCCCGGATGGCGGCGCTGCTGGCCGGGCTGCCCGAGGAGGTCCCCGGCAGCACGGTCAATCGGCTCTGCGGCTCCGGCCTGGACGCGCTGGCCACCGCCGCCCGGTCCATCGTGGCCGGGGAGGCCGACCTGGTGGTCGCCGGTGGCGTGGAGAGCATGAGCCGCGCTCCCTTCGTCATGCCGAAGGCGGCGACGCCGTTCTCCCGCACCGCCGAGGTGTACGACACCACCCTCGGCTGGCGGCTGGTCAACCCGCTGATGAAGGCCGGTTGGGGCATCGACTCGATGCCGGAGACGGCGGAGAACGTGGCCGCCGAGTTCGGCGTCGACCGGGCCGTGCAGGACGAGTTCGCGCTGCGCTCGCAGCAGCGGGCCGCCAAGGCGCAGGCCGACGGCCGGTTCGCCGAGGAGATCGTGGCGGTGACCGTGCCGGCCGGGCGGCGCGAGACGAAGCTGGTCGAGGTCGACGAGCACCCCCGGGAGACCACGCTGGAGAAGCTCGCCGCGCTGCCCACCCCGTTCCGCGAGGGCGGCACGGTGACCGCCGGCAACTCCTCCGGCGTCAACGACGGCGCCGTGGCGCTGCTGGTGGCCTCCGAGGCCGCGGTCGCCCGGTACGGGCTGACCCCCCTCGCCCGGATCGGCGGCGCCGCCGCTGCCGGCGTACCGCCCCGGATCATGGGGATCGGGCCGGTGCCGGCCACCCGCAGGCTGCTCGACCGCCTCGGGGTGGGCCTCGGCGAGGTCGACGTGGTGGAGCTGAACGAGGCGTTCGCCGCGCAGGGTGTCGCGGTGCTGCGCGAGCTGGGCCTGCCCGAGGACGCCGAGCACGTCAACCCCAACGGCGGCGCGATCGCGCTCGGCCACCCGCTCGGCGCCAGCGGCGCCCGGCTGGCGCTGACCGCCGCGCTGGAGCTGCGCCGCCGGGGCGGCCGGCGGGCCCTGGCCACCATGTGCGTCGGCGTCGGGCAGGGCATCGCGCTGATGCTGGAGTCCGCCGCCTGACTCGCGCCGCCGACCCGCCCTGCGCCGCGAGGTCAGCGACGTGGCGGTGTCCCGGGGCCCGGGACACCGCCGGCGGGCGGTTCGGCGGTCCACCCGCGAATGTGGATCCCCCGCGCTCTGGCGTACGCGCATAGAGTGGTCTGCACCACACGATCCGCAGGTCGGCCGGTGTCGCCTTTGCGTGCCCGCGCGCGCCGGACATCGGTGCCGTCCCGCGCCATTGCGACGAACTGGGGCGAAGCGATGCAGATGCCGGACGGACTTCCCGCCGAGATAGACCTGAGCCGGCCGAGCGCGGCCCGGGTCTACGACTACTTCCTCGGTGGCGCGCACAACTTCGAGATCGATCGGCAGCTGGCCGAGCAGATCGCCAGCATGACCCCGAACCTGGCGGCCACCATGCGCTCCGGGCGGGAATTCCTGCGCCGGGCCGTCCGGGTGCTGCTCGACGCCGGCATCGACCAGTTCCTCGACATCGGTTCGGGCATCCCCACCGTCGGCAACGTGCACGAGGTGGCGCAGGCCGCCAACCCGCAGGCGCGGATCGTGTACGTCGACATCGACCCGGTGGCGGTGGCGCACAGCCGGGAGCTGCTGGCCGGCAACGACCGGGCCACCGCGATCCGCGCCGACCTGCGGGAGCCCAAGCTGATCCTGGACGAGGCCCGGGCCAGCGGCCTGATCGACTTCAGCCGCCCGGTGGGCATCCTGCTCGCCGGAGTGGTGCACTTCATCCCCGATGTGGACCGCCCGGCCGACATCCTCGCCGCCCTGCGGGCCGCCGCGGTGCCCGGCAGCTTCCTGGTCATCTCCCACTCCACCTTCGAGGACCAGCCGCAGGAGATGCTCGACGCGCAGCGGCTGTCGGCGCGTACCGCCACCGAGATCACGCTGCGGTCCCGGGCCGACGTCACCGGCTTCTTCGGCGACTGGACGATCCTGGAGCCGGGCGTCGTGCACATGCCGCTGTGGCGGCCCGACTCGCCCTCCGACGTGGACGAGCACCCCGAGCGGTTCGGCGCGTTCGGCGGCGTCGCCCGGTACGACCGCCACGCCGGCTGAGCCCGACATGGCCGCCGTCCCGGATCCTGGCGGAGACGACCTCGACCGCCCCGGCGCCCACCGGTACGCCGCCGAGTGGGCCCGGGCGGTGCGCCGGCTCGGTTTCGTGCCGCTGAGCGCGGACGAGACCGAGCGGCTGCTGTTCGCGCACACCGTACGGCTGGGCCAGGCCGTGCTGGCCGGGGAGTTCGCCGCCACCCCGGCGGAGGACGTGGGCCGGGCGCTGGTGGCGGCGCACCTCACCGAGCCCCGGGTCCTGGACTGGTCGGTGCACGCCCTCGGTGACCGGTTCCTGGCGCAGGTGCTGCCGGTCCGGGCCCACCGCGCCGACGCCGCCGACCGGGTGGCGGCGTTGCAGGGGGCGCTCGCGTCCGGGTTCGCCCGCGCCCTGCGCAACCGGACCTTCAGCCAGCAGGAACGCATCGCGCGCTCGGCCTGGCAGGCCCGGGACGCGGTGGAGCGGGCGCTGCGCGACAGCGAGGCCCGCTTCCGCGCGGTCTTCACCGGCGCGGTGATCGGCATCGGCATCGCCGGCATCGACGGACAGATCATCGAGGTCAACCAGTCCTTCGCCGACATGCTCGGCTATCCCACGGACGAGCTGCGGCAGCTCAACGTGACGTCGCTGTTCCACGCCGACGACGCCGCCGGCATGTGGGAGCTGTACCAGGAGCTGATCGAGGGCAAGCAGGACCACGCCCGGGTGGAGAAGCGCTACCACCGCAAGGACGGCACAGTCGTCTGGACCGACCTGGCGGTCTCGCTGATCCGGCACGACGACGGCCGCCCCCGGTTCACCGTGGCGATGATCGAGGACATCACCGAGCGGTACGAGCTCCAGCAGCGCCTGCGCTTCCAGGCCCTGCACGACCCGCTGACCGGCCTGCCCAACCGGACGCTGTTCTTCGAGACGCTGGGCCGGTGCTTCGACCTCGCCGGTCCCGAGCAGCGGATCGGCGTCTGCTTCCTGGACCTGGACGGCTTCAAGGCGGTCAACGACAGCCTCGGCCACGACCTCGGCGACCGGCTGCTGATCACCATCGCCCGCCGGCTGGCCGACTGCGTGTCCGGGCAGGGCCACCTGGTCGCCCGGATGGGCGGCGACGAGTTCGTCATCCTGGTCGACGGCGGCGAGGGGCTCGACGAGGCGGTCGGCGTCGCCGAGCTGGCCCTGGCGGCGGTGGCCGCCCCGGTGCTGATCGGCGACCACCAGCTCGCGGTCTCCGCCAGCGTCGGCGTGGTGGAGTGCCCGGCCGCGGAGACCAGCGCCTCCGAGCTGATGAAGGCCGCCGACACCACCCTCTACTGGGCGAAGGCGGAGGGCCGGGGCCGCTGGGCGGTGTACGACCCGGAGCGCAGCGCCGCCTACATCGCCCGGTCGGCGCTCGCCGCCGGCCTGCCGGCCGCCCTGGACCGGGACGAGTTCGTGGTCCACTACCAGCCGATCGTCTCGCTGCTGGACGGGCAGATGCTGGCGGTGGAGGCGCTGGTCCGCTGGCGGCACCCGGAGCTGGGCCTGGTCGGGCCGGACCGGTTCATCGGGCTGGCCGAGGAGACCGGCCTGATCGTCCGCCTCGGCGAGTGGGTGCTGGGGCAGGCCTGCCGGGACGCCCGGGCCTGGCACCGCGAGTTCCCGGCGCAGCGGCTGGTGGTGAGCGTCAACCTGGCCGCCCGGCAGGCCGACGACCCGGCCATCGTGGACACGGTCGCCGGTGCGTTGCGCCGCACCGGCCTGCCGGCGGAGCTGTTGCAGCTCGAGCTGACCGAGAGCGCGGTGATGGGCACCGCCGGGGAGCCGCTGCGCTCGCTGCACCGGCTGGCCGACCTCGGGGTACGGCTGGCGATCGACGACTTCGGCACCGGGTACTCCAACCTGGCGTACCTGCGGCGGCTGCCGATCCACTGCCTGAAGCTGGCCGGCCCGTTCGTCGAGGGGATCCGGGCCGACGACCCGGACGCCCCGGCCGACCACCGGGACGAGCGCATCGTGGACGCGCTGGTCCGGCTGGCGCACGCGCTGGAGCTGTCGGTGACCGCCGAGGCGGTGGAGACCGGCGCGCAGGCCGAACGGCTGCGGGCGCTGCGGTGCGACACCGGGCAGGGGCGTTGGTTCGGTGCGCCGATGCCGGCGGACCAGATCACCGCCCGGCTGCGCGGTGGGGAGGCGGCGTGAGCGGGCGGTGGTCGTACCGCCCTCGGTCGCCGGAGCGGCGACAGGCGGAGGCGGCGGTGTGGGCCTGACGGACTCGCAGGCGGCGGTGTCGGTGGTGGCGGCGCTGGCCATCCTGGCCGGGCCGGTCGACGTGGCCGAGCCGGGCGTCGTGGTCACAGTGCCGTAGCCGCGCCGGCTACCGCGGGAACTGGGTTGCCTGGTCCCCACACCTGCGGCAGCCTTCGCAAGGTGATGGAAACCCGTGTGCTCAACGAGGGCGATTGGAAGATCTGGAGGGAACTGCGGCTCGCCGCGCTGGCGGAGGCGGCGTACGCCTTCGGCTCCCAACTGGCGGACTGGCAGGGCGACGGCGACCGTGAGGAACGCTGGCGCGGGCGGTTGGCCATCCCCCGCTCGTACAACGTGGTGGCGATGCTCGACGGGCAGCCCGTCGGGATGGCCAGCGGGGTGCCGACCGATCTGGACGGCGTCGTCGAGCTGATCTCGATGTACGTGGCGCCGGTGGGACGGGGCCGGAGCGTGGGCGACCACCTCGTGCGGGCGGTCGAGCAGTGGGCCCGGCAGGTGGGCGCGGGGACGCTGCGGCTGGCCGTGGTGGAGGGCAACAAGAACGCCTGGGCGCTCTACCAGCGCAACGGCTTCCGTGACACGGGTGAGCCCGGCGATCTCATGCCCGACGGCCTGCGTCGGGAGCACATCATGGCCAAGAGTCTCGTTCCTTAGCGGTCCGGCCGCCGATCGAGGGCGCGCCGCGACCGGATACCTGTGGCCAGCAGCCCGGCGACCGGGCCAGCGTGTCCGCGCCGACCGCACGTCCGTCACTTACCGTGATGCACGATCGGCGGCAGAGGTGTGCGCCCCAAGCGCGTCGGCGGTTGTTAAGGTCGACGCCTTGATCGGTGGGAGGGCGGCGGCAGGACATGCGGGTGACGATGACGAGCGCCGCGGCACGGAATGGCCGCGCGAACGAGGACTTCACCGGCGCCGTACCGACGGCAGCGGTGCTGATCGACGGCGCCGGCATCCCGGGCGCCGAATCGATCTGCCGGCACGGCGTGGCCTGGTACGCCGGCCGCCTGGGAGGCAGCCTCCTCAGCCTCTTGTCACTCGTGCGGGACCGCAGCCTGTCGGCGCTGCTCGCCGAGGCCATCGAGCGGGTGACGGACGATCACCGGGACACCTGCGACGTCGCCGACCCCATCAGTCCGTCGGCGACCGTAGCCATCCTGCGCCTGTCCGACGGCCTCGTCGAGTATCTGGTGCTCGGTGATTCGGTCCTCGTGCTCGACAGAGCAGACGGTGCGCCGCTCGTCGTCTCCGATCCCCGGGAGGTGATCATCAGCCGGTCGTACCGGTCCGCGCTCGAGGCCGCCGCCGACGGTAGCGACGAGTACCACCGACTCCTGCGAGACTTGCGCGCCAACCGGAACCAGCCGGGCGGCTTCTGGCTGGCGAAGGACGACCCGCGGGCGGCAGACGAGGCGATCACCGGAAGCTGTCCGAGCTCCGAGCTGACCGGTGCCGTCCTGCTCAGCAATGGAGCCAGCCGCATCGTGGACCGGTTCCGGCTCGCCGACTGGCCAGGGGTCATGGCCGTCCTGGCGTCGAGCGGGCCCGCCGAAATCATCCATCGTGTTCGGCAGGCGGAGGCGCGCCACGCGGTGGCGGCGGACGATGCGACGATCGCACACTGTACCGACCTCGGCGAGGCCTGACCGTCGCCAGTGGAGAATGCCCGGCCGCCTGGCGTGGTATGACTGACTGCCGCCGCCGGCCCACCCTGGGGCAGCGGTGGACCGCCTGGTAGCGCACATCCGCTCATTGGCTACGACCGATGACTCGACCTCACCGCATCTCGTCACGGAGCGTAGCGCACGTCGACGGCATGAGCGGATGCGACGGCGCCGTCCACTAAGGTCCAAGTCATGGCAGCAAGGGCAGCGGGCGCGTTTCGTCGGACGTCGATCGAGCGATCAGACCAGCGCGTCGCATGGGAACGGCCAGACCAAGCCTTCTTCGCTGCCGGAGCGTGTCACATCCTCGCCTGGGTTTGCCGAGATTCCTACCCGGACCGGTCGATCGAGGTAGCGGCGGTGCGCTTCCCAGGCGAGCGGCAGGTCTTTCACGCCTATGCGACCTGGGATGGCTGGGCGTTCGACCACTCGGGCTGGAATCCGGAGCCGCAACTACTTCTGGTCAACACGGACTTCGAAGGCCGCCCACTCGAGCGGGTCGAGATCACGGTCGGCCTCGCAGAGTTCTGCGAGGTGCACAACTCCCGCATGCCCGACCAGTACTGGCGTGACCCTCTCCCGCGTGCTCGCGAATATGTGGGCCGGTACATCCCGCCGTGGACGTAGCGCCTTCGCCGCACACGCGTCGCGGCTCTTACCGGCCGGTGGCACCGTCGACAAGCTCCCGCAGGATGTCGGCGTGTCCGGCGTGCCGGATGGTCTCGCTCGTCATGTGGGCGAGCACCCAGCGAAGCGTACGAGGCTTGTCACCGACCGGCTGCGCGGTGAGGACGTCCGGGCCAGCGGCTGCGGTGATGTGGGCGTCGCTTTCGGCAATCGCAGCCCGATAGTCGGCGAGGATCTGATCTGGGGACCGGTCCGGCTCGACCACCATGTCGAAGTCGACGTCGGCGTAGCGCGGGTCGCCGGCGAACGTGTAGCCGAACCAGTACCGTTCGGCGTCGGTCAAGTGCTGAACCAGTCCCAGCAGTGTGGTGTCGGAGACGACCAGGCGGCGCCGCAGCTGCTCCTCGCTCAAGCCGGCGACCTTCTTCAGCACGCATGACCGAGCGAAGGACAAGAAGGCGAGGGTGGTGTCAAGCTCGCCACCGTCGTTGCGCGGCACGGCTTCGCGTTGGGACTCAAGCACGCCCCAACCTTACGTGCTGTCACCCGGGGAGGCAGACGCGGACCTCCCGCTGGTGGAGGTCAGCCTCACCTACGGCGCCGACCTGCCCGGCCATGGGAGCGACCGCAGTGGCTGCTGCGGCGCTGGTAGCGTGTGTTTGCATTCCAGCCAGCCCGCCGCGGCGGAGTGTTTAGGAGCAACGCGTGGTCGTGATCCTCCCCGAGGTTTCCCGCACCCTCAACGAGTACCTGCTCGTGCCGAACCTCACCACCGAGGACTGCACCCCGGACAACGTCGACCTGTCCACCCCCGTCGTGCGGCACCCGGTCGGCGGGTCCTCGCCGCTGCGCATCGCCGTACCGCTCGTCAGCGCGATCATGCAAGCGGTCTCCTCGCCCCGCCTCGCCATCGCGCTCGCGCAAACCGGCGGGCTGAGCTTCATCCACCAGAACCAGACCGTCGAGGCGCAGGCCGAGTCCGTCAGCGCGGTCAAACGCCACAAGGCGGGCTTCCGGCACTCCGACATCAACACGAAGCCATCCGCGACGCTCGGCGAGGTCAGCCGCCTGCTCAAGGCCGCCGAACGGGACGTCGCGGTCGTCACCGACGACGGCACCTCGAGTGGCCTGTTCATCGGCCTGATCTCCACCGCCGACTTCCATCCCCATCGTCACGACCTCAACGACACGGTCGAGTCCCGGATGCGCCCGGCCAACGGTCTGGTCACCGCGCCACCGACGATCTCGCTGTCCGACGCGAACACCCTCATCTGGGACCACCGCCTCGACCTGCTGCCGATCGTCACCGCCGGCGGTCACCTCGCCTCGATTGTGCTGCGCCGGGACTACGAGCTGCACAAACAGTTCCGCAACGAGTCCATCGACGACGATAAGCGGTTCCGGGTCGGCGCCGGGATCAACACCCGCGACTACCGCGACCGGATCCCCGCCCTCGTCGAGGCCGGCGCGGACGTGCTGTGCATCGACTCCTCCGACGGCCACTCGGTCTGGCAGCAGAAGACGTTGCAGTACGCCGTCGGTGAGTTCAACGGCGCTGTCCCGGTCGGCGCGGGGAACGTCGTCGACGGCCGCGGATTCCGGTACCTCGCCGATGCCGGTGCCGCGTTCGTCAAGGTCGGTATCGGCGGCGGGTCGATCTGCATCACCCGCGACCAGAAAGGCATCGGCCGCGGGCAGGCTTCCGCACTCATTGACGTGGTTGCCGAACGCGACCGCTACGCAGACGAAACCGGCATCTACGTGCCGATCTGCTGCGACGGCGGTCTCCTCGCCGACTACCACATGGCGATCGCCCTCGCCCTCGGCGCCGACTTCATCATGCTCGGGCGCTACTTCGCCCGATTCGACGAAAGCCCCTCCAACCTCGTCAATCTCGACGGGCAGATGTTCAAGGAATACTGGGGTGAAGGCTCCCAACGGGCCCGGAACGTCGCCCGCTACGACCAGGGCGAGACCGAGCTGCCGTTCGAGGAAGGCGTCGACGGCTACGTGCCGTATGCCGGCAGCCTCTACCCCAACATTGCCCGTACGGTCGCGAAACTGCGCGCCACCATGGTCAGCTGCGGCGCCATCACACTGCCGGACTTTCACCGCGACGCGATGCTCGTTCAGGTGTCGCAGCAGAGCTACGAACAGAATGGCGCCGAAGTCCGGTTGCGCAGCGGCTCAGGCGGCAGCGGACAGTAGACGGCCGCTTCGTCATCCGAACGGGCGGCCTGGGCGCAGCATCCGCGTTCCCGGGCATGACACCGCGCTTCATCCCCGCCTCGGCAACGCTTTCGTGCCCGGTCGGGCGCACACCAGGTACAGGCGTAGTCCCCAGAAGATGGCTGTCGAACCAGAAGTCACTGTCGCGGGCCAGCTTTCGATCGTCTTCCTGATCAGCGGCAGGGCGGCGCGCAGTCGCTTGATTTGACGATCTCTCCGCCCTAGAGGACGGAGATTCCCTCTACGCTGCGTGTGGAACGCGCGGCGTCCGGGCGGATTCCTGCTTCCCCGCGCGGTGCCGGCGCGGATGCCGGTCTTACCTGCGCTCCACAGGCGTTTAGGGTCTCGGCGCGTCCCGCCGCGAGCACGTTGATGGCCGCGTTGACGTCCCGATCGTGGGTGCTGCCGCACGGGCAGACCCACGATCGAACGGCGAGCGGCAACTTCTCGTTGATCCGGCCGCAGTTCGAGCACATTCGGGTGGACGGGAAGAACCGGTCCACCCGGCCGAAGGTACGCCCGTACCGGGCAGCCTTGTACTCCAACATCGCGGTGAAGCTGGCCCACCCGGCGTCGTGTACCGACGTGGCGAGCCGGGTCCGGCCGAGACCGACGACGCACAGGTCCTCGACGTACACCGCTTGGTTGTCGCGGATGACCGTCGTGGACAGTTTGTGCTGCCAGTCCCGCCGGGTATCGGCCACCCGCGCATGCTCCCTGGCGACCTTGACGACGGCCTTCTTGCGGTTCTGGGTCCCTCGCTGTTTGCGGGACAGGTCCTGCTGCAATCGCTTGAGCTTGCGTGCGGCGCGACGCAGGAACTTCGGCGCGGCGACCTTCGTGCCGTTCGACAGCACCGCGAAGTGCGTCAGGCCTAGGTCGATGCCCACCTCGGAGTCGACCGGCGGCAGTGTCTCGTCCGCGCTGGTCTGCACAACGAACGAGGCGAAGTATCGGCCCGCCGCATCTTTAACCACCGTCACGGACGACGGCTCGGACGGCAGGGCCCACGACCAGCGCACCCGCACGTCGCCGATCCTTGGGCAGGCGCAGGCACCCGTTGTCGAGGACCGTGAACCGGGAGTTCTTGGTGAAGCGGATCGCCTGCCGGTTGTCCTTGCGTGACCGAAACCGTGGTGGTGCAACCTTGCGGCCCTTGCGCTTGCCTGTGATCGAGGTGAAGAAGTTGCGGTATGCGGTGTTCAGATCCGCCAGGGCCTGCTGCAACACCACGGCGGACACCTCGCCCAGCCATGCCCGCTCTGGGGTGCCCTTGGCTTGGGTGATAACCAGCTTCGACAGGTCGGCGTCGGAGACGTACTTCTCGCCCGCCTCCTGGAGCTGCTGGCGCAGGCGCAGCCCGTCGTTGAACACCACCCGCGCGCACCCGAACGCCCGCGCCAGCGCTTCCTGCTGGGCGGGCGTCGGGTAGACGCGATAGTTGTACCGGAGCTGCACATCGGACAGTCTACCATTGGTCTATAGTCGAAATTGAAAACGTCCGCACCGGCAGGAACTGTGTTTTCGTCTTGCATGCCCACTTGGTCTTCGTGACGAAGTTCCGGCACCGGGTGTTCGCCGACCGGCACCTGACCCGCCTGGAGGAGATCATGCGGGCGGTGTGCGCCGACTTCGAATGCGAGCTGGTTGAGTTCAACGGTGAAGGCGAACACGTCCACCTCCTGGTGAACTTCCCACCCAAGGTCGCCCTGCCGAAGCTGGTCAACAGCCTCAAAGGCGTCTCCTCACGTCGATTACGCCAAGAGTTCCCCGACCTCGTACGCCACTACCACCGAGCCAACCGCCTCTGGTCCGCCTCATACTTCGCTGGCTCCATCGACGGCGCACCCCTGACCACGCCGCGCCAGCACATCGAGCAGCAGAACCAGCCAGGTTAGACCACGCTCGGGCCTCGGCGGCCCTCCCGCGCGGGCCTCCACCCCCGCCCTAAAGTGCGGAGCACTGGCCCGCATTTCGGTAGCGGACCCAGTGGGCCTCGGAGCTCCGCCATGACATAGATCATGAGACCGCGCCAGAGCCACTTCGCCGGCCTGACCGTCAGAGATGACAAGTCCGTTCCGACCGGATGACAGCGTGGAGACCGATATAGAGGCTCCGTGAACCCATCCACCGGATGCATCCGTTCTCCCATAGACGCGCGTTTTACGCGCGTGTCAGGCCCAACTGATCCACGGGCAATGTCCCACTACAAGGCCTTAGGAGGCCCAGATGACAGCTTTGACTCACACGCGCAAGGCATGGCGACCGGTCCTGATCGGCGCCCTGGCGCTGGCAGGGATGGCCACCACCGCGACGCCGGCAAGCGCAGCGAGCAGCAACCGCACCGGACTTTGCAACAAGTCAACAACCTACTCGTCGACCCTGGAGTTCCCCTCATCGCCCCTGAAGTCCCCCTCGCGTGGCGCCGCCCTGGACCTGCCGGCGGGCGACGGGTTCTCTAGCCCTCTGGTCGCGCCGGGCAAGTGTTGGAGCATCGAACTGCCCGCCGGCAGCTCTCAGACTGTCCAGGTGTATGCCCACAGGAACGGCTCGATGGTCTCCATCGGCCGGTGGACGATCAAGACGGGCGAGCACAACGTGTTCCGGACCTACGGCTCGATCTCCTCGCCCTACTTCACCTTCTCACACAACTGACCGCCGCAATCGCCCCGCGCGCCCTTTTGACGGGCGCGCGGGGCCAGGGCCAATCGCGTAATCGTGCGGCGAGGCTCTGAGCAGGTGTGTTTTCCCGCATCACCATGAACTGACAGGGCCGACCACTGACCAGCCACGAGGTTCATCAGGCAACTCCCCGCAACCGGCGGAACCTGTGCCCGGCTCATGCTCGGCAAGCCACGTCATCGGATGCGTCAGCAGCAGCGGGTGCGGCCCGGGCTCAATCGTCGACGGCCCTGCGCTGACGCGGCTTGGCACGCACACACGCATGCGTTCACCCTGGCGATCGGGCGACGCACTCGCATCGGCAGATCCGTGCGCTGAGCGCCGCGATCCATCCGTTACACGGCGTGACGCGCGGATCGCGGCAGATGTGCGAACCCGATCAAGCAGCCAGATCGTCTCCTCCTGGCGTTGTTGTCGAGATCGGGACAGCCCCTGGGAGGGCGCCGCAGCCATGCTGCGGAGGCGTTGCGGCAGCGGTTGGTCGCCGTGGTGGTTGATCGATACTGTGCCGTGGTGGCCCGTACACAGCTCACCGCCGAGTTGGTGGTTGACGGTCGTGTTCCGCACGCATTGGCGCTGTCGCCGGACGGCAAGTGGGTCGCCTACGTGGTCGCCCCGGTCGGACGGGCTGGTGATCACCCCGTTAGCGAACTCTGGGTCGCCGCCACCGACGGGACCGGGTCGCCGCGACGATTCACTTCGGGTGAGGCGCACGATTCGGCGCCGCGGTGGGCCGACGATTCGCTGCTGGTCTACTTTCTCTCCGACCAGGCCGAGCGTGGCACGGCGCAAGTACACCGGGTCGGGCTGGTCGACGGTGTCGTGGAGGCGGTCACGTCCTGGTCCAGTGGGGTGTCAGGTCACCTCCCGTTGGCCGATTCCGACCTGGTCGTCGTGATCGCAGCCGATGAACCGTCCGCTGAGGACCAACGTCGGGACAGGGAGCGCGACGACGCTCGGGTGTGGGGCGAGCGTGTACGCCCGGACCGGCTGCGGCTGCTCGACGTACGGAGCCGGGAGGTCCGGGCACCTGATGTGCCGTCGGCTGATCCCGCACACCCCCATGCGCCCGCTCTGGCGGTGCAGAAACTGCGCAGCGGAGTGGCCCTGCCAGCCGGCCCGGGTCGCCCTGCTCGTCGAGTACCGGGGCGACCGGACCGGGCTGCTGGTGTACCTCGGCGGGCTGCTGGCGGAGGCGACCGACCAGCTCGGCCAGCTCCACCCGCAGGCGAGGCTGGATCTCACCGAGCGTTTTCTCGCCTGGGCCAGGGCCCGCGGCTGACCACCCTTCCCACCCGAACGAGCAGGGTCCCGGTGCTGCTGGCGGGAACCAGCGGCCCCGGGGCCCTGCTCATCGCAGCGCTACCACGTGCGCGGGAAGAGCAGCGGCGCGGGGCACCCGTCGGGTACGGCGGAGCACGCCGTACGTGAGAGAGAGGTGGGTGCCCCGCGCCGCCGTGGAGCGGGCGTTGCCGAGCGCCCGGTGGAGGCCCGTCGCGATCGGGCCTGGTCACGGGCTCAAGCATGCGGCCGGACGGGCCCGGGCGGCAACCCGATTTGCGAGTTCGGCACCCGCGACGGATTGACCGCCGTGATCGACGGGACGAGACTCGGGCGCACTCGTACCGGGGACCACCTCAAGGAGGTGTGCAGTGGCCACGACGCCCTCGCCGACCGCCGAGCAACCGATGGACGACGACGCCCGACGACTCGCCGAACTCGGCTACCAGCAGGAGTTGCACCGCAAGTGGAGCGGCTTCTCCAACTTCGCCATCTCGTTCTCGATCATCTCGATCCTGGCCGGCTGCTTCACCACGTTCGGCCAGGCGTGGAACAACGGCGGCCCGGTCGCCATCTCCTGGGGCTGGCCGCTGATCTCGCTGTTCATCCTGATCATCGGCTTCTGTCTGGCCGAGCTGGTCTCGGCGTACCCGACGGCGGGTGGCATCTACTGGTGGGCGGCGAAGATGGGCCGCCCGGTGCACGGCTGGTTCACTGGCTGGCTCAACCTGATCGGGCTGGTCGCGGTCACCGCGTCGGTGGACTACGGCTGCGCGACCTTCCTCAACCTCACCCTGTCGGCGTTCTTCGACGGCTGGGCCGGAACCCTGCACCAGGCGTTCGGGCTCTTCGTGGTCATCCTGGTGCTGCACGGGCTGATCAACATCTTCGGGCACCGGATCATCGACGTGCTCCAGAACGTCTCGGTCTGGTGGCACGTGGCCGGCGCGGCGGCCGTGGTGGCGATCCTGCTGCTGGTGCCGGACGACCACCAGAGCTTCCGGTTCGTCTTCACCGAGCGGTTCAACAACTCCGGCTTCGGCGACGGCGACACCGGCGGGCTGACCTTCTGGTTCTACGTGCTGCCGCTGGGCTTCCTGCTCACCCAGTACACGATCACCGGTTTCGACGCCTGCGCGCACGTGTCCGAGGAGACCCGGGGCGCGTCGCAGGCCGCCGCCAAGGGGCTCTGGCGGTCGATCTTCTATTCCGCGGTCGGCGGCTGGATCCTGCTGCTCGCCTTCCTCTTCGCCGCCACCGACGTGGACGCGATCAACTCCGCCGGCGGCTTCTCGGGGGCGATCTTCGAGACCGCGCTGACGCCGTTCTTCTTCAAGGCGGTCATCATCATCTCCACCGTCGGCCAGTTCTTCTGCGGGATGAGCTGCGTGACCTCGATGAGCCGGATGGCGTACGCGTTCAGCCGGGACCGCGCGGTGCCCGGCTGGCGGCTCTGGTCGAAGGTGGACCGCAACGGCACGCCCGCCAACGCGATCGTCGGCGCCACCCTGGCCGGCCTGCTGCTCACCCTGCCCGCCCTCTACGGGAACTCCGGCGGAGTCCCGGTCGCCTTCTACGCGGTGGTGTCGGTGGCGGTGATCGGCCTCTACCTGTCGTTCGTCATCCCGATCGCGCTGCGGCTGCGGATGGGGGACCGGTTCCAGCCCGGGCCGTGGACGCTGGGCCCGAAGTACAAGCTGCTCGGCTGGATCGCGGTGGTCGAGATCGCGGTCATCTCGGTCTACTTCCTGCTGCCGATCGTTCCCGCCGGGGTGCCCGGCAACGCCGACTTCAGCTGGTCGGCGGTGAACTACGCGCCGCTGGCCGTGGGCGGGGTGCTGCTGCTGGTGGCCGTCTGGTGGTACGCCTCGGCCCGGAAGTGGTTCACCGGCCCCCGCCGTACCGTCGACCTGCCGGCGCCGCGAGCGGCCACGGACGCCGCGCCCGCCGACGAGCCGGCCTGACCCCGGCCGTCCCGGTCCGCCGAGCCAGCCGGTGGACCGGGGCCGGGGTACGTGGGCAGGCCCATGACGACGTTCGACGATTGACCCCGACCCTCTGGTGCCGTGCTGAACGACGGCGCTTGCTCATCGGATCCTGGATCTAGGATGCGGCGATGCAGATCTCCATCTGGGTCCCCTACGACGAGAAACAGCTACGGCGCACACTCCAGTTCGTCCTCCGTCCGCAACTGAATTCCATCCGCATCCTGGGCGGAGGGCTGATCGTCCTCGGCCTCGCCCTGGTGGCCCTGGAGCCGTCAACGTCGCTGGCCTACGTTGCCCTGGTCCTCGGACTGCTGTTCGTGGTCGCGATCGCACCGATCACGGTGGCTCAGTCGATGCGTATGCAGTCCAACGTCATCAGGGACGGGTTTCACATGACGCTGGACGACGAGTGGGTCACCCTGACCTACCCGCTTGCCGAGTCGCGGTTCCGGTGGAGCGGCCTCGGCCGCGTCATCGAGACCCCCGAGGTCTGGTACATCATGTTCGGCAAGATCCAGGCGATCATGATCCCGAAGGACCCGATGACCGAGGAGCAGCGGGCCGCGTTCGCGGCGTTCGTCAACGGCTTGCACCCCGCCAGTAAGTGACCGCGCCCATGGCGAAACAGCAGGGGGCCACGATCGGTGAGGCGAGCAGCGCATTCGCCGCGCTGACCAGCAGTGGCATCCTCGGCACGCCCGCTGAGATGAGGCTGCTGGCCGAGCGACTTACCGCTGCAGGTGCGACCGTCTCGCTGGTGCGACGCGCTGGCAGCCGGTGAGTACGCGAGGCATCACCACCCAGCACGCCAATCGCGGCAGATGCGTGCAGATGATCATGAAGATGTCGATTACGGCGAGTTCGGAGGCTTGGCCTTTTGCGGGTAGATCGTCTCGTGACGGGCCAGCATGGCAACGAACTCGTCGATCTTCCGCTCGCGGGTCTGCGACCGCTTGACGGCATTGACGCGGTGGATGAGAGCGAACCGGTTGGTTTTGGTGAGTACGCCGAACATGGCCTGGGCGGCGGGGTTGGCAGCGATGGCGGCGAGGAGGTCGGCCGGCACCTCGGCTTCCGACGGCGGGGCGTAGGCGGCCGCCCACCGCCCGTCCGCCTTCGCGGCTTCTACCGCGACGCGGCCTGGGGGCAGCATTCGCCCCTGCGCCTCCAGCCGGGCCACGTGGGCGACGTTGCGTTGTGACCAGGAACTGCGGGGCCTGCGAGGGGTGAACCGGATCCAGGAGGTTTCCTGATCCCGTTTACGGGCCTGCCCGTCGATCCAGCCGAAACACAGGGCCTCGTCGACCGCCTGCTGCCACGTCAGCATGGTGACTGTGCCGCCCTTCTTGGCCAGGGCGAGCCAGACACCGGGCGAGGTGGCGTGGTTGGCCGACAACCACGCGCGCAGCGCCTCGGCGTCCGCAACGATCAACTCATCCAGTTCGGCGCTGCCCATGACTGCAGGCTATCGCTGCGCCGTTGTCGCAGCCTCTGCCTGTAGGCCAGACCGACTCGCCGGGCTGCCGGCGCGCCGGTCGCTCGGCGGCGGGGCAGGACCTCGACGCTCAGGACGGTCTCGAGGTCGGGCCGGCATGTCGGACTCCTCGTGCACGTGCCGGTTGCGGCGAGCGTCGTCCACGACTACGGGCCTCTGACAATCGCCAGCGCCATCCACGGTGGCGGCCAGACGCCGTACGAGCCGGCCACCGCAGCCCGCCATCTCGGTGGCAAAGACGCTGCGGCGTGTGGCGTCATCGTTGGTATGTCCGCGTTGCGGCAGCGGTTGGTCGCCGTGGTGGTTGATCGATACTGTGCCTCGGTGGCCCGTACACAGCTCACCGCCGAGTTGGTGGTTGACGGTCGTGTTCCGCACGCATTGGCGCTGTCGTCGGACGGCAGGTGGGTTGCCTACGTGGTCGCCCCGGTCGGGCGGGCGGGTGATCACCCGGTCAGCGAACTCTGGGTCGCCGCCGTCGACGGGACTGGGTCTCCCCGACGATTGACTTCGGGTGAGGCGTACGATTCGGCGCCGCGGTGGGCCGACGATTCGCTGTTGATCTACTTTCTCTCCGACCAGGCCGAGCGTGGCACGGCGCAACTGCACCGGGTGGGGCTGGTCGACGGCGTCGTGGAGGCGGTCACGTCCTGGGTCGGTGGGGTGTCCGGGCACCTTCCACTAGCCGATCCGGACCTGGTCGTGGTGATCGCAGCCGATGAACCGTCCGCTGAGGACCAACGTCGGGGCACGGAGCGTGACGACGCTCGGGTGTGGGGTGAACGCGTACGCCCGGACCGGCTGCGGTTGCTCGACGCACGGAGCCGCGAGATACGGACACCGGATGCGTTCGGCGATCGCCATGTCGTCGAGGTGGCCCAGCGGCCCGACGATGGAGTGCTGGCGGTACTGACCTGGTCGACCCCCGACGTGGACCCGGGCCTGGTGGAGCCCGGTCTCCACCTGCTCGACCCGGACAGCGGCGTGACGCGGGACCTCGGACCGGCTGCGGCGGACGCGTCGTCGCTTGTCTGGTGGCCCGCCGACGAGGGCTGGCACCTGGCATATGTCGCGACGACCCCGCCCGCTCTGGTGGGCGGACACGCGGTTCTCGATGTCGCCGTGCCGGTGAACGGGCCGGTGGGCGAGCACCGCAGTCTGACCGCCGGCACGACCGTCTGCCCGAGCAACCTGGTTCAGGTCGACACCGGTCCGCCACTGGCGCTGGTCGCCGACGGGCTCGATACCGCGATCCACCGGCTCGATCCAGCCGGGCCCACCCTCGTCGAGCTGTCCCGGGTCAACGGCCTCGCGACGTCGTTGACCACGAACCGGCACGGTGACGCCGTCGCGGCGGTGGTCAGCACGTCCTACGAGCCCGGAAACGTCCACGCCGGCCCCACGAGTGGGCCGCTGACGAGGCTGACCGACCTCAGGCCCGAACTCCGCGACATCCGGTGGGGTGTCCAGGAACGCCTGTCATACGAGGCATCCGACGGGCTGGCCCTCGACGGCCTGCTGATCCTGCCCGCCGGCCGGTCCCACAAGGACGGGCCCTTTCCACTGGTGACACTGGTCCACGGCGGCCCGTACCACCGGCACGCCGACCGGCTCATGCTCGGCTGGGACCCGTCCGGCCAGTGGCTGGCGACCGCCGGCTACGCCGTGTTCCTGCCGAACCCGCGTGGCGGCCAAGGGCACGGCCACGACTTCGCGGTGCGCGTCGCCGGCGCGGTCGGCCTCGACGAGTGGACCGACATCTGCGCCGGCATCGACCTGCTCATCGCCGACGGCGTCGCCGACCCGGACCGGCTGGGCATCGGCGGCTGGAGCCACGGCGGCTTCATGGCCGCCTGGGCGGTCGGGCAGACCGACCGGTTCAAGGCCGCCGTGATGGGCGCCGGAATCAGCGACTGGGGAATGCTCGCCGCAACCGGAGAACAGGGGCCGTTCGAGGCCGCCCTCGGCGGTAGCAGCGGCTGGGAAGGAACGGGCCCACACCGCCACGACCGGCTCAGCCCGATCTCGTACGCCTCCAAGGTCCGCACGCCGGTGCTGATCCTGCACGGCGAGAACGACACGAACGTTCCGCTATCACAGGCGGAGTTCTTCCACCGCGCGCTACGCAGGTTCGGAGTCGAGCACCAGTACGTCGTCTATCCCCGAGAGAACCACTCGATCCGCGAACGCAACCACCAACTCGACGTACTCCGCCGCACCCGCGCATGGTTCGACCGGTGGCTCGGATGACCCCGACGTCCGACCGCGCCACGCACTCATCTCGGCAGTTTCGACGGTCGTTCGTCACGACCCGAAACGGGCGGATCGCGGCAAACAGCGCGCCCGGTCAAGCAAGGGGGGTGCGGCGCGGTCGTCGATGGGACACCTCGTGGGTTGGTGGAGGAGCCGATCGTCGTGGGAGCGGGGCGCGAGCACCGGTGGATCTTGGTTTGTTCGTTGGTTCGTATGGGGATGGCTACGGGGCCGGTACCACCGATGCGGCCGCGGTCGCGACCAGACCGGCGAGCGTGGTCGTCTCGGCCATGATGCCGATGTGGCCGCGGCGCGGCACGAGCACGAGGCGGGCGTTGGGCGCGGCGGCCAGAAACCGTCGCTCGTCCGCGCGGAACGGGTCACGCGCGCCATTGAACAGCAGCACGGGTCCCGGATAGCGGCGAAGATCTGCGATCGGGTCCAACCCGGACATGGCCGCGACGACCTCGGGCATCACCGCGCATCGTACGCCGCCGGCGATCATCGCCTCGGCGATCGGGCCTGGCAGCGCTCGCCGGAATCCGCGTGCGCTGAGCCGGTCGGCGACCGCCGGACTGCTTGCCGAGAGTCGGGCCATGAGGCGGTACGCGGTGAGGAAGCCTCCGCGTGGACGGACGGTGCAGCCGCCGGCGACGAGGGCCGCGACCCGGTCGGGGTGTCGGCCGGCGGTGGCGATCGCCAGGAAACCGCCGAGTGAGTGCCCGACCAGCACGGCTCGACCGCCCACATCGTCAATGGCGGCAAGGATCGCCTCGACCGCGCTGTTGGTGGTGAACGGCTCGGTGTGTCTCGTTCCGTGGCCTGGCAGGTCCGGCGCGGCGATATGGCCGTTGACGAGTGCGGCGACCGGCCCCCACATGCTGCCGCTGACTCGGATGCCGTGGACGAACACCGTAGGAATCGTGCCGGCTGGAACCATGGCGCCCCCTCGGCGGGTTACAACGCAACGTTGCGTTGCATTCAAAGGTAGGCTGCTTGCCATGACGGAGGCAAGTGGCCCACGGCGTACCGCGGAGATCCTCGACGCAACCCTGCACCTGCTGGCTGAACGCGGCTACGAGCGGCTTACGATCGAGGGCGTCGCCGAACGCGCCGGCGTGAACAAGACCACCATCTACCGCTGGTGGCCGTCCAAGGCCGCGCTCCTCGGCGCGGCGTTGATCGACGCACCCCTACTGCGGTTCACCGCGCCAGACACCGGCAGCCTGCACGGCGACCTGATGGCCCTCGTCCAGGCATTGGTCAGACTGCTCACCGAGCCGCCATCGGCGGCCGTCGCGGTCGCCGCGTTCGGCGCCGCCGCGCAGAACGCGGAGCTGGCGGCATACGCGCGGGCCTTCTTCGCCGACCGTCTCGCCGCCGAGCTGCCGATCTTCACACGCGCCGCGCAACGTGGCGAGCTGGCCGCCGACGCCGACCCGATGCTCATCATGGACGCACTCGCGGGCGCGGTCTGGGTCCGCGTCGTGCTGCGCCAATTTCCGATCGAGGAGGGCTACGCAGCGAAGCTCGCGTCCATGTTGCGCGCGGGAGTCGCCTTGTGAGCAGCGACCCCACGGCCGCGCGATCGCCGACCTGCCGTAGCCCTCGTCTGCGCATGCTATTGCGACGCCACGAAGGCGACTGCATGGCGTACTGATTTCGGCAAGACCGCGCATCGAGCGCCACCCCACGTCCCGTCACGTACCGTGACGCCCGGTCGGCGGCAGATGAGGGCGTCTTCAGGCGCATCCGCTGGGGCCGCCGGAGCACCGCTCTGCGGCGCGGAGGTCGCAAGCAGTGGCAGGCCCACGGCAGGGTGCAGCGGGTCGACTGCGGTGCGTTGCGGGCGGCCAGGGCGGCCATACCCAACCTCGATGTAAAGAATTCTGGACACCACGTCAAACATTCGTTACGTTCATGGTGTCGAAAATGTTGTACACCGAGGGGCAGGCATGGCGCACAGAGAGAAGCGCGCGTGGATCATGTTTTTCGTCGCCGTGGTGGCGTACGTCGTCTACGTGATCACTGTGGTGGGCCGCGCGGGTGGGCGGCCGTTGACGGAGGTTCCTTACGCGGCGGCGTTGCTGTGGACCGTCGGTGCGTCGATCGTTGCGAACATCGTGGCCGAGACCGCGATCGGTGTCGTGAGCCCCAAAGCGTCGCGCGCCGCGGACGTGCGTGACCGACAGATTGGCCAACTGGGCGACTACGTCGGTCAGTCGTTCCTGGTCATCGGGGCGGTCGCGGCGATGCTCATGGCGATTGCTGGGTGGGACCGGTTCTGGATCGCTAACGTGATCTACCTGGGCTTCACGCTGTCGGCGGTCCTGGGCTCGGTCGCGAAGATTGCCATGTACCGCGGGAGGCTCCCGCAATGGTGAAGCCGACCCGCGTGACGAACTGCATCCGCGCACTGCGCTTCGCGCACGGCGAGATGACCCAGGCCGAACTGGCCGAACGCGTCGGCGTGACCCGGCAGACCGTCATCGCCATCGAGCAGGGCCGGTACTCGCCCTCCCTCGAAGTGGCCTTCCTCATCGCCAACGTCTTCGGCGTACGGCTCGACGAGGTGTTCCAGCACCCCAACTCTGGCGAGGAGACATCATGAAGGCGATCGTTCAGGACGTGTACGGCCCGGCCGACGTGCTGGCACTGCGTGACATCGACCGGCCCTCGGTCGGTGACGACGAGGTGCTCGTACGGGTGCGTGCCGCAGGCGTGGACCCGGGCGTCTGGCACCTCATGACCGGCCGGCCGTACCTGGTGCGAGCCTTCGGGTTCGGACTGCGCAGGCCCAAGGCGCCGGTACGCGGCCGGGACCTGGCCGGGGTTGTGGAGGCCGTCGGCGCGCGGGTTACCCGGCTGCGACCGGGGGATGAGGTGTACGGGACCTGCGAGAGCGGCTCCTTCGCCGAGTACGCGACCGCCCGGCAGGACCGGCTGGCGATCAAGCCGGCGAACCTCTCCTTCGAGCAGGCCGCGGTCACGCCCATCTCCGGGATGACCGCGCTGCAGGGCCTGCGCGACTGCGCGGGCCTGCGGCCAGGGCAACGAGCCATGGTCATCGGCGCGGCGGGCGGCGTGGGCAGCTTTGCCGTGCAGATCGCCAAGGCATTCGGCGCCACGGTCACCGGCGTGTGCAGCACCGCGAAGGTCGACCTCGTCGGTTCCCTCGGCGCCGCCGACGTCATCGACTACATCCACAGCCAGATCGACGGCAACGGGGCACGGTACGACGTCATCATCGACACGGCGGGCAACCGTCCGGTATCCCTGCTGCGGCGCGCTCTGACGCCGCGCGGAACCCTGGTCCTGGTCGGCGGCGAGAATGGTGGCGGCCGGCTACTCGGCGGCTTCGACCGACAGATGCTGCGCGCACCGCTCATGTCCATCTTCGTCAGTCAGCGCCTGCGCAGCCTGATGGCCAAGGAACACGCCGCCGACCTCGAGGAACTACGACGGCTCATCGACTCCGGCGCCGTCACCCCCGTCATCGACCGCGCCTACCCCCTCGCCGACGCCGCCGACGCGATCCGCCACCTCGCTCAAGGCCACGCCGCCGGAAAGACCGTCGTCACCGTATAGGTACCTCGACCAGCTGCCGGCAACATCCTCAATTCGGCAAATTAGTGAGTTGATCATGGATATCCAACCGCCGTCCCGCTACGCAACGTAGTCCCCCGTCGGGAAGTCGGGCTCCATGCGGGCGCTAAGCCCTCGGCGAGTCGGCGTGGGCCAGCTCCGGCGGAACGCGTTTCGTTCCTGCGTGGCCGTGCCGGCGTTGTTCTGACCATGTCGGGAGCGAAGCGCCGCATACCCGTTGTGGTGAGGCGAGGTCCGAGGACGGCGCCGTTGTCGGCGGAAGATCGGCGGCAGGCGGTCACTGCCTTGACTGTCATGATCCACCAGTGGTGGTCGGGCGGCCGGAGCCGCAAGCGCCGATGCTGTTCGCGGATCGAATCAGTCGGGCGGCACTGCGGCGGGCGGCCGTCGGTGAGCTGGTCAGGGTAGGCGTCGGCGTACGGCCGTAAGTGTGACGATCGGCCCCTGAACAGCGTGAATGCGGTTCGGGTTCTGCCACATCCGGTCCACCGACAGCTTCCGAGCTGGAAAAACGTGAAACCGCATCGGAGGTACGCGAACCACCCTGGCGAACTGCACTGTGACCTGGGGAAACATGGGTGTCCCGGTTGGTGCGGCCCGCGATCGTGCGTTGACGGCTGCTTGGGCCGAGAGGCATGGTGATTGGCCTGATCAGGTACGCCGCGCGTTATCGGCGACATGAAGACACGTTGGACCATGGTCGCTCGGCTGCCTCGGGATTCTCGTCGAAAGCCGCTGACTCTCGTGAGCGCTGATGTGCTTGTGGATGCATGAGATCGATGCGCTGATCGTGAGTCAGGTCGACCGCAAGTCCTCACCTCACGGCTGGAAGTACTCCGACATCAGGCGGCTGACCCATTCCGGCTGCTCGACGTTCTCCGGTAGGAACTCTGCCATCACTGGCTTCAGGTCGATAACCGGGGTGCCGGAGACCGCGTCGAGGCCCACCACCGTCAGTTCGCGGCCGTGGACGGATTCGATGGCGCAGCACGTCACCCCGATGCGGTTCGGTCTGCGAGGGCCGCGGCCGGCGAACACGCCAACGGGCGGGAGGTCGGGACGGCCGCGGTTGGGACGGGGCTCGCGGTAATCGCCGTGGTCCGGGAACTGGTCGAAAATGAAGAGGATCTCCACGTGGGAGAAGCCTTCCAGGCCTTGGAGGCACGCATCGCCGAAGCGCTCGTCGACGGTGATCGTGCTGCGGACGGCACCCCAGTTGTCCGTTTGCTGAACGTCCGTCCTCGCGTTCTGGACGGTACCTATCGGGGTGATTTCGAAGCTGAGCATGATTCCTTGTCCCTCTGAAGCGAAGCGAATGTAGCGACGGAAAAGCTTGTAGCTACTGGCACCGCGCCTTATCCGCGGCACGAGAGTGCGTGGTGGGGCGGTGATCCAGTGCGGCAGATTACGGAACGATCACTACGCCTCCGCGCACTCCGCCTCGGGCCAGCCGGTGGTGGGCCGCTGCCGCCTCGGTGAAGGAGTAAACACCGGCGACCCGCAGCGGGATGTCACCGCTTTCCACCAACTTCACCAGTTCGCCTAGCCGGGCGCTGTCGGGCAGCACGTTCAGTGCGAACGTCCGGATTCCCCTCGCCGGCTCCGGGCGCAGTGGGGGTGAGGCGGCCACGTAACCGCCGCCGTCCCTGACCAGTCCCATCAGTGACGAGCCGATCACTGCGAGGTCGACAACCGCGTCGAAGCTGGCCGCCGCTACCGGGATCGGATCGTCCGAGCGTGGCACGAACGCCGCGCCGTGCGACTCGACGAACTCGCGGTCGCCCGCCGCCGCTATTCCTGTGGCGTGCAGGCCGGCGACTCGGGCCAGCGCCAGGGTGAACCCGCCGACCTGCCCCGCGGCGCCGGTGACGAGCACGGACGAGCCTGCCGGGAGCGCGAGCAGGTCGAGGGCTTGGGCGGCGGCGAGGCCGTTGGTCGGCAGGGTCGCGGCCTCGCTGGCGGGAATGCCGGCGGGCGCGGCGGTCAGCCATGCGGCATCGAGGACCACATACTCCGCGTGGGCGCCGACCGTGGTGCGCAGCCAGGGTGAGAAGCCGATGACGTTGTCATCCACGGTGAGATCGCCGACGGACGGACCCACGGCGTCGACCGTGCCGACCACGTCCCAACCGGGTACGTACGGCAGCCCGGCCGGCAGTGGTGCCGGGAATCGACCGGCGCGAATCATGAGATCAACCGGGTGTACGACGGACGCGGCGACCCGTACTCGTACCTGACCCGGCCCCGGCTGCGGCACCGGCAAGTCCGCCACCACCTGCAAGACCTCCGGCCCTCCGAACTGTGCATAGCTGACTGCGCGCATCGCCGTACCCTCCGTTGAACGTCATGATCGCCATTACGGTAGGTATCCTCGGGCACTGTGAGAAAGTAGGCACCTGGAAGTGCCTAGGGGGCCGGCAAGGGGTGGCAGATGGCGACGACGACCGCTGGGCAACGACGAGAGCAGGCCAAACGCGACTATGACGCGTTTCTGGCGGGCTGCCCGACCCGGGAACTGCTGAGCACGCTCACCGACAAATGGGCGGCACTGGTGATCGCGGCGCTCGCCAGCGGTCCGCAGCGGCACAGCGAGCTCGCCCGCCGCATCGCCGGCGTCAGCCAGAAGATGCTCACCCAGACTCTGCGCACACTGGAACGCGACGGTCTGCTCACCCGTACCGTGACCGCGTCGGTGCCTGCCCGCGTCGACTACGAGCTCACCCCGCTCGGCCACGACCTGTTCCCGGTAATGGTCGGGATCAAGACCTGGGCAGAGACACACATGGACCGCGTCTTTCAGGCCCGCGCCCAGTTCGACGCGCGACCATGAAGCCCAGTGGGCAGGTATGGCCAAGCACCCGGCTCGGCCGGCCCCGCCGCCGGTGGACGGCGAGGACGCCGCCTTTGTCATGCAGGTGGTCGAGCGGTTGGCGCGCGCCGGAAGGGTGCCGATCATCTCAGACCTGACAAGCGTTCTGCTCGTCGGAGACATCGTCGCTCTTGGGCCCGGGCGCACGGCGTCGGCATAGTGGAGATCGGCCCCGGCGACTACCTCATAATCGCGAACCCGCAGGCAATCGAGGGCAACGAACTCGCCGAAGCCGTGGCCGCCCTGCCACCGTTGCGCCAGAGCTGCATGCCGGTGCACGTGGAGCATCCAGCCGATCCGCTGCCGTACTGCCGCTCGATCCTGTCGTACCCGCTCGACTGGAAGCTTCGGTACGACCTGCTGGAGACGAACCTGCGCCAAGTCGACCGGGAACCAGCAGCGCTCGTCATGGAGCCCGACCGGTCCGGGCGGTCCGAGCTGGTCGGGCCCGGAAGCGGCACCGATGTACCGGGGGAACCGGACCGCGCTGTTGCGCTACCTCGGGGGGCTGATGGCCGAGGCCCGGGAACAGCTCGCCCAGCTCAACCCGGGCCACGCCCCGGACCTACACCACCGTTTCATCGCCTGGGCGCGGGCCCGCGACTGACGGCGTGACATCCGAACGGGTAAGGGCCGGTCGGTCGCGTTTGCCACGGTGTCCGGAGGGGGCATTGACGGTGATCCGGTTCTGCCAGTAGACCTTTCCCATGGAGGCGCGCAGATGAGGAAAGCCCCGCTCACGCTGGAACAGCTGCGCGTCGCGGTCGCCGATGGCGAGCTCGACACGGTGGTGCTGGCGCTAACCGACATGCAGGGCCGGTTGCAGGGCAAGCGGTTCCACGCCCCCTACTTCCTCGACCAGGTGGTCGCGCACGGCAGCGAGGGCTGCAACTACCTGCTCGCTGTCGACGTCGACATGAACACCGTCGACGGGTACGCGATGTCGAACTGGGCACGCGGCTACGGCGACTTCGCCATGCGGCCCGACCTGGACACCCTGCGCCGGGTGCCCTGGCAGCCGGGCAGCGCCCTGCTCCTGGCCGACCTGGAGTGGCTGGACGGCGCCGGCCCGGTGGTCGCCTCGCCCCGGCAGATCCTGCGCCGGCAGCTCGACCGGCTGGCCGCCCACGGGCTGACCGCGTACGCCGGGACCGAGCTGGAGTTCGTGCTCTTCCGCGACTCGTACGAGGACGCCTGGCGGCGCGGCTACCGCGACCTGACGCCAGCCAACCAGTACAACGTGGACTACTCGCTGCTGGGCACCGCCCGGGTGGAGCCGCTGCTGCGCCGCATCCGCACCGAGATGGCCGGCGCGGGGCTGACCCCGGAGAGCGCCAAGGGCGAATGCAACCTCGGCCAGCACGAGATCGCCTTCCGGTACGACGAGGCGGTGGCCTGCGCCGACCACCACGTCATCTACAAGAACGGGGCCAAGGAGATCGCCGCCCAGGAGGGCATGTCGATCACCTTCATGGCCAAGCCGAACGACCGCGAGGGCAACTCCTGCCACATCCACTTCTCGCTGCGCGACGCCGACGGCCGCTCGGCGATGCTCGGCGACGGGCCCGCGCACCTGTCGGTGACCGGGCAGCGGGTGCTGGCCGGGCTGCTCGACACCATGCGCGAGCTGAGTCTCTTCTTCGCGCCGAACGTCAACTCCTACAAGCGCTACCAGCCCGGCTCGTTCGCCCCGACCGCGCTGCGCTGGGGCACCGACAACCGCACCTGCGCGCTGCGGCTGGTCGGGCACGGGCAGGGGACGCGGGTGGAGAACCGGGTGCCCGGCGCGGACGTCAACCCGTACCTGGCGATCGCGGCGCTGGTCGCCGGGGCGGTGCACGGCATCGAACGGGAGCTGGAGCTGGGCGAGGAATGCCGCGGCAACGCGTACGACGACGCGGCCGCCGAGCGGGTCCCCGCCACCCTCCGCGACGCCCTCACCCGCTGGGAATCCTCGACGGTGGCGAAGGACGCCTTCGGCGACGAGGTGGTCGCCCACTACGCCAACCAGGCCAGGGTCGAGCTGACCGCCTTCGACGCCGCCGTCACCGACTGGGAGCTGGTCCGTGGCTTCGAACGCCTCTGACGCCGCCCGCGTCCCGCGATCGCGCGCGTCGGTCCCGCCGCGCGCGCGGGTGGGCGGCACGGGTCGGGGCGGCAACTGCGAGAGGACGGGGTGGGGCGCGTGACCGAGGTGCGGAACCCGGCGACCGGGGAGATCCTGCGGGAGGTGGTGGCCACCTCGCCGGCGGAGGTCGACGCGGCGATCGGGCGGGCCGCGCGGGCGTACGAGACGTGGCGGGGCGTGGCACCGGGGGACCGGGCGCGACTGCTGCGGCGGTTCGCCGCGGTGGTCGACGCGCACCTTGAGGAGCTGGCGCGGCTGGAGGTGGGCAACGCCGGCCACACCATCGGCAACGCCCGCTGGGAGGCGGGCAACGTCCGGGACGTGCTCGACTACTACGCCGGCGCCCCGGAGCGGCTCACCGGGCGGCAGATCCCCGTGCCGGGCGGGCTGGACGTCACCTTCCACGAGCCGCTGGGCGTGGTCGGGGTGATCGTGCCGTGGAACTTCCCGATGCCGATCGCCGGCTGGGGCTTCGCCCCGGCGCTCGCCGCCGGCAACACGGTGGTGCTCAAGCCCGCCGAGCTGACCCCGCTGACCGCGCTGCGGCTGGCCGAGCTGGCGGTCGAGGCGGGCCTGCCGGAGGGGGTGTTCACCGTGCTGCCGGGGTCGGGCGGCGTGGTGGGGGAGCGGTTCGTCACCCACCCGGCCGTACGCAAGGTCTGCTTCACCGGCTCCACCGAGGTCGGCACCCGGATCATGGCCGGGTGCGCCGAGCAGGTGAAGCGGGTGACCCTGGAACTGGGCGGCAAGAGCGCCAACCTGGTCTTCGCCGACGCCGACCTGGCGAAGGCGGCCGCCACCGCCCCCTACGCGGTCTTTGACAACGCCGGCCAGGACTGCTGCGCCCGCTCCCGGATCCTGGTCCAGCGAGCCGTGTACGACCACTTCCTCGAACTCCTCGAACCGGCCGTGCGCGCCTTCCGGGTGGCGGACCCGGCCGTCGAGACCACCGAGATGGGCCCGTTGATCTCGGCCGCGCACCGGGACCGGGTCGCCGGGTACGTCGACGGCGCGAAAGTCGCCTTCACCGGCTCGTGCCCCGACGGCCCCGGATTCTGGCACGCCCCGACCGTGCTGCTCGCCGGGTCCCCGGCCGACCGGCACTGGCGGGAGGAGGTCTTCGGGCCGGTGGTGTCGGTGCTTCCGTTCGACGACGAGGCCGACGTGATCCGGCTGGCCAACGACACCGAGTACGGCCTCTCCGGGTCGATCTGGACCCGCGACGTCGGCCGGGCACTGCGGGTGGCCCGCGCGGTCGAGTCGGGCAACCTCAGCGTCAACTCGCACTCCTCGGTGCGGTACTGGACCCCGTTCGGCGGCATGAAGCGTTCCGGGCTCGGCCGTGAGCTGGGCCCGGACGCGCTACACGCCTTCACCGACGTCAAGAACGTGTTCATCAGCACAGAGGAGTGAGCGTGCAGCAACGACTGGCGGACCGGGTGGCCGTGGTGACCGGGGCGGGCAGCGGGATCGGGCTGGCCACCGTACGGCGGTTCGCCGCCGAGGGGGCGCGGGTGGTCTGCGTCGACATCGACGCCGAGGCCGGCGAGCGGGCCGCTGAGGAGGTGGGCGGCGAGTTCGTCGCCTGCGACGTGGCCGACGAGGCGTCCGTCCGGGAGCTCTTCGACGGCGTGGCGCGGCGGCACGGCCGGGTGGACGTGGCGTTCAACAACGCGGGCATCTCCCCGCCCGACGACGACTCCATCCTGGAGACCGGCCTGGACGCCTGGGAACGGGTGCTGCGGGTCAACACCACCAGCGTCTACCTCTGCTGCAAGTACGTCATCCCGCACATGCGCCGGCAGGGCAAGGGGTCGATCATCAACACCGCCTCGTTCGTCGCGCTGATGGGGGCGGCCACCTCGCAGATCGCGTACACGGCGAGCAAGGGCGGGGTGCTGGCGATGACCCGGGAGCTGGGCGTGCAGTTCGCCCGGGAGGGGATCCGGGTCAACGCGCTCTGCCCCGGCCCGGTGGCCACCCCGCTGCTGCTGGAGCTCTTCGCCGCCGACCCGGAGCGGGCCGCCCGCCGGCTGGTGCACGTGCCGATGGGGCGGTTCGGCGCCCCGGAGGAGATCGCCGCCGCGGTCGCCTTCCTGGCCAGCGACGACGCGTCGTTCATGACCGCCGCGCAGTTCGTGGTGGACGGCGGCATCACCGGCGCGTACGTCACCCCGCTGTGAGCCGTCCGCTGATCGGGATCAGCGCGTACGTCGAGCCGGCCGCCTGGGCGGTGTGGCGGGACGTGCCGGCGACGCTGGTGCCGCAGGCGTACGTCCGGGCGGTCACCGCGGCCGGCGGCCGGGCCGTGGTGCTGCCCCCGGACGACGTGGACGCCGATGTGGTCCGGGTGCTGGACGGGCTGGTCCTGGCCGGCGGCGCCGACATCGGCCCGGAGCGTTACGACCAGCTGTCCGACCCGCGTACCGAGCCCCGGCCGGACCGGGACGCGGGCGAGTTGGCGCTGCTCGCCGGCGCACTCGCCGCCGACCTGCCGGTGCTGGGCATCTGCCGGGGCATGCAGTTGCTGGCGGTCGCCCACGGCGGGGTGCTGCACCAGCACCTGCCGGACGTCGTCGGTCACGACCGGCACCGCCCGGCCCCGGGGGAGTACGGCGGGCACCCGGTCCGGTTCGCGCCGGGCAGCCTGGCGGGCGCGGTGTTGGCCGGGGTGGACCGGGTCAACTCCTACCACCACCAGGGGGTCGCCGACCCGGGGCGGCTCACCGCCACCGGCTGGGCGGACGACGGGGTGGTCGAGGCGGTCGAGGACCCGCGGCGGCGCTTCCTGCTCGGCGTGCAGTGGCACCCGGAGAACGAGGCCGATCCCCGCCCCGTGACCGCCCTGGTCCGCGCCGCCCGTTCCGGATGACGGGAACGGGCCTCCCCGGCCGTGGCGGGGGTCACCAGGCGGCTCGGCGATAGGGTGTCGTCATGACCGTCCGTGCGCCGCTGACCCCTGGCACGCTTTCCCCGTGGCGAGCGGTGCCTGGCCACATCGTCCGACCGGAGTACGTGGGTAAGAAGCGCCCCAGGGAGTGGCGTGGCTCGCACGTGCAGACCCCGGAGACCATCGAGAAGATGCGGATCGCCGGCCGGCTCGCCGCCCAGGCGACCCAGCTCGCCGGCGAGCACTGCAAGCCGGGGGTGACCACCGACGAGATCGACCGGGTGGTGCACGAGTTCCTCGTCGACCACGGTGCCTACCCGTCGACTCTGGGCTACAAGGGCTTCCCGAAGTCCTGCTGCACCAGCCTCAACGAGGTGATCTGCCACGGCATCCCCGACTCGACGGTGCTCCAGGACGGCGACATCATCAACGTCGACGTCACCGCCTACCTCGACGGGGTGCACGGCGACACCGACGCGACCTTCTGCGTGGGAGAGGTCAGCGAGGAGGCCCGGCTGCTGGTCGAGCGCACCCACGAGGCGATGATGCGCGGCATCAAGGTGATCGCCCCGGGTCGCCAGATCAACGTGATCGGCCGGGTCATCGAGTCGTACGCCAAGCGGTTCGGCTACGGCGTGGTGCGCGACTTCACCGGTCACGGCATCGGCGAGGCGTTCCACAGCGGCCTCTACGTGCCGCACTACGACAGCCCGCGCCCGATCGACGTGATGGAACCGGGAATGACCTTCACCATCGAGCCGATGATCACCCTCGGCACCTACCAGTACGACATGTGGGACGACGGCTGGACGGTGGTCACCAAGGACCGGAAGTGGACGGCCCAGTTCGAGCACACCATCGTCGTCACCGACGACGGCTACGAGATCCTCACCCTGCCGTGACCGAGACCCCGGCGGCGCTGCGCGAGGCGCACCACGCGGACGTGTCCGGCGGCTGGCTGCGCCCGGCCGTCTTCGGCGCGATGGACGGGCTGGTCACCAACATCGCCCTGATCGCGGGTGTCGGCGGCGGCGGCGTCTCCCCGCGCAGCATCGTCCTCACCGGCACGGCCGGGCTGGTCGCCGGCGCCATCTCGATGGGGCTCGGCGAGTACACCAGCGTCCGCTCGGCCAACGAGCAGGTCGCCGCCGAGGTGGCCAAGGAGCGGCGCGAGCTGGAGCGGCACCCCGAGGCGGAGGCCCGCGAGCTGGCCGAGGCGTGGATCGCCCGGGGCCTGCCCCGCGACCTCGCCATGCAGGTCGCCGACGCGGTCCGGCGCAACCCGGAGGAGGCGCTGCGGGTGCACATCCGCGAGGAGCTGGGCGTCGACCCCGACGAACAGCCCAGCCCCTGGTCGGCGGCGATCTCGTCGTTCGTCTGCTTCTCCGTCGGGGCGCTGCTGCCGCTGTTGACCTACCTGCTCGGCTTCACCAGCCTCTGGCTGGCGCTCGGCGTCGGCGGGGTGGGGCTCTTCGTGGCCGGGGCGGTCGTCGCCCGGTTCACCAGCCGCCCCTGGTGGACCGGCGGCCTGCGGCAGCTGCTGCTCGGCGCCGCCGCCGCCGGTGCGACATACCTCGTCGGCGCCTTCATCGGCATTCAGGGCGGCATCGGCTGATCCCCCGCCGCCGTTCACCTTCTCCACGTACTTTCCCGGAATGAGTGGCCATTCGACGCAGAATGGCCACTCATTCCGTGAAAGAGGGGGCGCGCTCGGCGCTGAGGGGACGGGGATGGGTGGGTCAGGGGGTGAGGAGGTCGTCTACGGTGCCGTCGACCGGGCGGCCACGGGCGGCCAGTTCGTCGGCCTGCCGGCCGAGGACCGCGCCCACCTCGGTCATGTCCGCGCCCGCCAGCCCGGTACGGCGGACCGCGTCGCCCGGGTCGCGGAAGTAGGTGCGGCTGAGCAGGCCGGTCACCGTGGCCGCGGCGAGCCGGGCCTCGCCGAGCATCAGCAACGCCTGGTCGGTCTCATACCACTCGGCGAGCCGGGCGGCCCGGGCGTGCGCCGCGCAGCCCCGGTACCAGGCCTGCCGGGCGGCGGTGCTGAACTCCGCCGGGCGGGCCCGGGCCAGCCGGCCCAGGTGCTCGTCGCGCAGGGTGCGCAGCCAGCCGGTCGGGTCGTACAGGGCGGTGGTGGTGACGTACCGGTCGGCGGTCAGCGGCCAGAGCGCGGTCAGCACCCGGGCCTGCCGCAGGTATTCCTCGCTGCCGGCCACGGTCAGGTCGACCAGCACGCCGTCCACCCGCCGGGTCGACGGCGCCGGGCCGGCCCCGGCCCGGTAGGTGGCCAGGAGCAGGCCGACCTCGCGGTCCCCGCCGCCGTCGTCGTCGCCGTGCGCCAGCGGGCCGTGCACCGCCACCGCGAGGATGTCCGCCGGGAACCGCCGCCGGGCCGCCTCGGCCACCCGCTCGGCGACCCTCCACCGGGGATCGTCCAGGTGCGGGTCGGCGCCCAGCTCCGCGCTGCTGCCGTCCACCCGGCACCACCTCCGTCGCGTCCCGCGCCCGCCGGTAACCGAGTCATCACCCTAGCCAGGATCGACCGCCCCGCCGGTCTGCCGCGCCCGGGTCAGGCCGGCGCGTCGCCGACCGGTCCGCCGGTCGGCACCAGCCGGAAGATGCGGATCTCCCGGCCGCCGGCCCGCTCGACGTACGTCCGGTACGCCGGCCACTCGGCGACCAGCAGCCGCCACAGCCGTTCCCGCTCGGCCCCGGTGGCCACCTCGGCGCGGACCGCGACCCGGCGCCCCTTCACGTCCACCTCGGCGGCCGGCTCCGCGAGCAGGTTCATCGCCCAGCCCGGCTGGTGCTGCTGCCCCCAGTTCGACCCGATCACCACGTACGCGTCACCGTCCGGCACGTACAGCACGGGGTTGCTGCGGGGCTTGCCGGAGCGGCGGCCGGTGGTGGTGACGACCAGCGAGGGGACCAGCCCGAGCGCGACCACCCGGCCGCGGGTGAGCCGCCCGACCATCCGGTCGGCGGGGACGAGCAGGCGCATGGTGGCGCCGAACCACGCGTGGTGACCGAGTCGGCGACTGAGGGTTCTCAGGACGGACACGCCGCCAGTCTGCCGGCTGGGCGTGGCCGGCGACACCCCCGGACGGTCCCGCTCAGTCCAGCCGCCGCTCCACGGCCAGCCGGGACCGGGTGAACAGGCCCGCGCCGAGCATCGCCACCAGCGGCACCACCACCAGCACCCCGAGGGTCAGCCAGGGCACCACCACCGGGTACGGCGTCGGCACCGGCCAGGCCTGGGCGTACTCGCGGTTGACCGAGGTCAGGATGATCACCGCCGAGCCGAGGCCGGCCACGATGCCCAGCACCGAGCCGAGGCCGGCGATCACCCCGGCCTGGCAGAGCGAGAGTATTCGGCGTAACCCGGGACTGGCGCCGACGGCGGCGAGGGTGGACAGGTCCCGGCGGCCCTCCGCGGCGGCGAGCCCGGTGGCCACCCCGGCCGCGCCCAGGGTGATCAGGCCGGAGCCGAGCGCGAGCAGGAGCAGCAGCGGCCGGTGGCGCGACGCGGGCGGGCCGGACTCCACCTCGATCAGCACCGGGACCAGCGAGCGCAGCTCGGCGGCGAGGCGCCGCTGCTGGGTGGCGCTCGGCGCGTCGTCGGTCTCCACCGCGTACCCCAGGTGTTCGGTGGCCAGGCCGAGCTTCGTCGCCGCGGGCGCGGAGAGCACCAGCCGGTCAACGGGCAGGCCACCGTGCAGCACGTACCCCGGGACGGTGACGGTGGTGGTCACGGGCGGAGCGGGACCCTCGGACACCCGGTCGGCCACGAGGGCCACCCTGCCGTCGACCAGGTAGCGCGGGTCGGTCACCACCGCTCCGCCGGCCCGCAGCACGGCCGCCGCCCGCGTCACCTCCTCCACCGGGGCGTCGGTGAGCGCCGGCAGGGCGGCCCCGTCGTCCACCACCACCGGCAGGTACATCCCCTGGGGAATCGGCGTGGGCCGCTTGCAGCGGGGGTCGGCCAGGGCGCGCTGCCGGACGGCGGGCGACCGGAACACCTCCGCCTCGAACGGGCAGGCCCGCTCGGGCGGCAGCATCGCGGTGACCGTGCAGTAGTCCTCCGGCCACCTGGGCGCGGCGCAGACCGGCACGTCGACCCGGGAGACCGAGCCGGCGGCCAGTACGGCCCGGACCCGCTCGGCGACGGCGGGCACCGGTGGCAGGTCCACCCCGTCCGGCGGTGCGGACCGCAGCAACATCATGTGGCCGGGTGGGATGCCCGGCTGCCAGCCGGCCCGGTTGCGCGCGTCGTCGCTGGCGACGTAGACGCCGAGGGCGACGCTGCCGGCGACCGCGGCCATCACCGCGGAGATGGCCGGGCCCGCCGAGGAGCGGTTCCGGCTGGCGTCACGCAGCGCGATCCGGGGCGCCAGCGGCAGCGCCCGGCCGGCCCGGGCGAGCAGCCCGATCAGGGTGGGGGTGGCGAAGACCAGCCCCAGCTCGCCGAGGGTCAGCCCGGCGAGGATCACCGTCGGCCCGCTCCGCTGCGCCCCGAACGCGGCGATCCCCGACCCGAGGACGGTCAGCGCCACGCCGAGGACGAGCCAGCGACGCCGGTGCGGCGGCACGGTGCGCCGGCCGGCCAGCCCCGCCACCACGTCCTGCCGGGCGGCCGTCCAGGCCGGGGTGAGCGCGGCCAGCACCCCGGCCAGCACGGCGACCGCCGCGATCAGGGTCAGCGCCGCCGGGAAGACGCGGTACCCGCCGGAGCGCGCGCCGAAGACGTACTGCTCGACCAGCGGCCGACCGGCGAACGCGGCGGCGATGCCGAGCAGCAGCCCGAGCGCGGCCCCGCCGGCGCCCAGCACCACCCCGTCGGCGAGCACGATCCGGCGCAGGTGGACCGCGTCCCCGCCGGCCACCGCGACCAGGGCGAGGTCCCGGCGCCGCCGGCGTACGCCGACCGCGAAGGCCGGCCCGACCAGCAGCACCACCTCCAGCAGGCCGAGCCCGGCGACCAGCACCGCCGTCCCGGCCGTCTCGGCATCCGCCGGGACGGGGGTACGGGTGGGGTCCGCCTTGACGCTGCCCCTGCCGGGGACCGGCGTCCGTGCGCTGATCGCGATCCCGGCCGCGTTGAGCCGGTCGGCCAGCGCGGCGTCCACCGGTCCCGGCAGGTCGACCAGCCAGCTCTCCTCCGCCGCGCTCTCCGGTGGGGCCACCGCCTCCGGGTGCAGCGCGACCACCTCGTGCAGGTCGTCGGGGAACTCCATCACCCCGACCACCGTGTAGCTCCGCGAGCCGTCGGCGAGGGTGACCGTCCCGCCCACCTCGACGCCGAGGCGGCGTAGTGCCCGGGGGCTGACCGTGATCTCGTCGGGGCCGGTGGGCGCCCGGCCGGCGCGCGGCCGCGCCAGCGAGCCGGCGAGCGGATCGGTCAGGTCGAGCGACCGGCCGCTGAAAGTGACGAGCTGGTCGTCGACGCGCGCCTCGAACGGCACCCACCAGTGCACCCGGCTGACCCGGCTGCCCGGCGGCAGCAGTGCGGTCACCTCCTCGGCGGTGAACCGGCGGGTACGCGGGTCCTCGCCCCCCATCGGGTACGGGCGGTCGCCCCACGGGTCCTGCTCCACCGCGGTGTCGGCGATCCAGCGCAGCTCGGCGTCGGCGGCGCCGATCCGCCGGTCGACGCGTTCGGCCCGGGTGAGCGCGGCCATGTCGTAGCTGACCGCGACGAAGGTCAGCGCCAGCACCGGCAGGGTGATCATGGCCAGCACCAGCGCGGTACGCCCCCGCGCCCGACGCGCCTCCCGGCGGGCGATCCGCAGCGCGGCCCGCCACGACCCGACCGCCCCGGCGATGCGCCCGCCGCCGCGCCGCACCGGCGGCCGCCTCACCGACCGCTGCCGGTGAGCAGCTGTTCGACGCCACCCAGCGGCGCGGTCGCGTCCACCAGCACCCCGTCGCGCAGGAAGATCACCCGGTCGGCCCAACCGGCGTGCCGCGCCTCGTGGGTGACCAGCACGCCGGCGGCCCCCGCGTCGACCCGACGGCGCAGCAGGTGCAGCACCGCCTCCCCGGTCTGAGAGTCCAGTGCCCCCGTCGGCTCGTCGGCCAGCACCAGTCGCCGCTCGCCCACCAGCGCCCGGGCGATCGCCACCCGCTGCTGCTGACCGCCGGACATCTGGTCGGGGAAGCGTCCGCCGAGCCCGGTCAGCCCCACCTCGTCCAGCGCGGCCAGCGCCGCCCGGCGGGCCGGCCGTACCCCCACGCCGTCGAGTTCGAGGGGAAGGGCGACGTTCTCCGCCGCGGTGAGGCTGCCCAGCAGGTTGAGGTCCTGGAAGACGTAGCCGATCCGCCGGCGGCGCACCCGGGCCAGCTCGCGGCGGTCGAGCGCGCCCAGCGGCTGGCCCTCGACCCGCACCTCACCGGCGGTGGGGCGGTCCAGGCCGCCGGCGAGGGTCAGCAGGGTCGACTTGCCGGAGCCGGAGGGGCCCATCACGGCAACCAGCTCGCCGGGGTGGACGGTGAGGCTCACCCCGCGCAGCGCGTGCACGGCGGCCTCGCCGCCACCGTGGGTGCGGTGCACCTCGCGCAGGTCGAGTACCGGGTCGCCGGCCGCGCTCACCGCACGCCCTTGCGGTCGTGGTCGCCGTCACTCACCGGCGGGCCTCCTCGTCGGCGTGCCGCACCGCCCCGGCCGCCCCGGCCGGCCCGACCTGGCCGGCGGTGGGCGGGGCCGGGCGGTACCGGACCAGGCTCGTCTCGCAGTGGTCCAGCCAGCGGATCTCCGCTTCGGCCTGGAACACCATCGCGTCCAGCACCAGCCGCCAGGGCAGGTCCTCCGGCTGGTCGCTGGCGTACTTCAACCGGGTTAGCTCCTGCAGGGTGCGCATGGTCGCGCTGCGCTGGGTCTGCACCACGGACCGGACGTCGACGCCGGGGGTGGTCAGCGCCAGGGCCAGCTTGATGGAGAGCTCGTCCCGGGGCCGGTCGGCGCGGCTGAGCGGGGTGGCGAACCAGAGCGCCAGGTCCGCCCGCCCGGCGTCGGTGATCTCGTACGGCCGCTGCCCACCCTCATGCTCGGGCAGCGAGCGGACCAGGCTGTCGCGTTCCAGCCGGTTGAGGGTGGTGTAGACCTGCCCGATGTTCAGCGGCCAGGTCGAGCCGGTCGACTCCTCGAACGCGGCCCGCAGCTGGTAGCCGTACATCTGGCCACGCTCGAGCAGGGCGAGCAGGCCGTGGCGGATGGACATGGTAACGGAGTATGCATACCTGGTATGCCCTCCGCAACCGGAGCGCGGGCCGCCACGCTCAGGCGGGCCGGCCGGGGAAGGCCACGGTGACCGGCGACACTCCTGCGGTCCGTCGCCAACGGGTGGCCCGCACGGCGCAGTCGGTCAACGCGTTCAACGCCCGGGTGCGGTCCGCGCCGGTGGTGACCGGCAGCGCCGCCCGCCAGAACGCCGCCGTCCGCTCCTCGATCTCCACCGCCAGTCGCAGCGCGCTGGCCCGGTCGGTGACCGGGTAGGGCAGCGCGTACCCGGCCCGGTCCGCCGGGACCTGACCGCCCCCGGCGGACAGCTGCAGCACCAGCGCGTCGCGCCGGGCCCGGTGCGCCGCCTCGGCTGCGCGGGCGTCCCGGCGGGCGGCGTCGGTGAGGCGTACCCCGATCGGGCCGTAGGCGAAGATCGCCGCGTACTCGGCCGTCAGCGCCGCGGCCAGCGCCTGGCCGGGGTCGGTGGGTGCCTGCCCCCGGATCACCTCAGCACCTCCACGTGGGTGACCCGGGCCGCGGCGATCGAGCCGAGCACCGCGGCCCGCTCGCCCGGCGCCGCCACGCACGCCTTCGCGGCCGACTCCCGGCCGCGCTGTTCCGCCTCCCGCAGCCCGGCGAGCAGCCCGTCCCGGTCGGCCGCCGGTCCGGTGGCGCTCGGGGCGGGCGACCCGGAGGGCGCGGGGCGCCCGATCAGTCGCTGGATCTCCTCGGCGTGTGCGGCGTGCGCGTCGGCGATCGGGGTGAGCCGGTCGGCCAGCCCCGGGTCGGCGGCGACGGCGGCCCGGTGCCGGGCGGCCAGCTCCCGTGACTCGCCCGCCAGCGGCTCCAGCGGGTCGGGCGGTGGGGTGGGTTCCGCCCGGTCGAAAAGATCACAGCCAGTCAGCGGCAGGGTCGTGCCGCCCGCCGTCAGGAGCGCCCCCGCGCGCAGCACGGTCCGCCGGGTTTGCCCCGATCCACCGCGGTCTGTCGTCGTTCTGCCCGTTGCCACCGGACAAGTCAACACCATCTCCGCCGTCAGGTGGGCGACCGGCGTCGGTGCGCCGCCCGGCCCGCCGCCCGACCGGCGCGTTACGCTCTGCGCAGCCACCGGCGCTTCGCCCCGGTGGCGTGAGGCATGGCGGGCCACCGGGCCGCCGCACAACAGGAGAAGGGTGCGCCAGATGACGCAGCGTGGCCGTGCCACCAGGCCGACGGGGCCGACGGGGCGACCCCGTCGCACCGACGGCCCCCGGGGCGGGGACCGTGCGGGCGCACCCCGGGGCGGTGACCTCGCCGCCCGCCGCAACCGGCTGCGCGAGGTGATCGAGCCCGTGGTCCAGGGTGTCGGGTACGACCTGGAGGACCTGTCGGTTTCCCGGGCCGGCCGGCGGCACGTGGTACGCGTGATCGTGGACTCCGACGGCGGGATCAACCTGGACGCCGTCGCGGACGTCTCCCGGGCGGTCTCGGCGGCGCTGGACGCGGCCGAGGAGGCCGGCGGCGACATCGTGGCTGGCGAGTACCAGCTGGAGGTCAGCTCCCCGGGCGTGGACCGGCCGCTCACCCTGCCCCGGCACTGGCGGCGCAACGTGGGCCGCCTGGTCAAGGTGACCACCCGGGGCGGCGCGGGCCTGCCCGGTCAGCGCGGCGAACAGCCCGCCGGGGACCGTCAGGTCACCGGCCGGGTGGTGGCGGCCGACGACGAGCGCGTGGTGCTGGAGTCCGACTCCGGCCGCGCGGAGCACACGTACGCCGAACTCGGCCCCGGCCGGGTGCAGGTCGAGTTCAGCCGCCTCGACGAGATCGACGAAGCGGACGAGTTCGGCAGCCTCGACGAGGCCGGCGACGACACCGACGACATTGACGACATCGACGACGAAGATGATGTGGAGGACGAGGAGAGGTGAACATCGACCTCGCGGCGCTGCGCGCACTCGAGCGCGAGCGGGAGATCCCGTTCGACACGATCCTCGCGGCGATCGAGACCGCGCTGCTGACCGCCTACCGGCACACCGACGGGGCCGAGCCGCACTCCCGGGTGGAGATCGACCGCAAGACCGGGGCCGCCCTGGTCTACGCCCAGGAGGTGGACTCCGACGGCACCGTGGTGCGGGAGTGGGACGACACCCCGCACGACTTCGGCCGGATCGCCGCCATGACCGCCAAGCAGGTGATCCTCCAGCGGCTGCGGGAGGCCACCGACGAGGTGCACTTCGGTGAGTATGTCGGCCGCGACGGCGACCTGGTCACCGGGGTGGTGCAGGCGCACGAGGCGCGCACCGAGAAGGGCATCGTCAGCGTCGACCTGGGCAAGCTGGAGGGCGTGCTCCCGCAGTCGGAGCAGGTGCCCGGCGAGCGGTACGTCCACGGCGAGCGGATCCGCTGTGTCGTGGTGCACGTGGCCAAGGGAATGCGCGGCCCGCAGATCACGTTGTCCCGGTCGCACCCCGGGCTGGTGAAGAAGCTCTTCGCGCTGGAGGTGCCGGAGATCGCCGACGGCACGGTCGAGATCGGCGCGATCGCACGTGAGGCGGGTCACCGTACGAAGATCGCGGTGCGCTCCACCACGCAGGGCGTGAACGCCAAGGGCGCCTGCATCGGCCCGATGGGCCAGCGGGTCCGCGCGGTGATGAGCGAGTTGCACGGTGAGAAGATCGACATCATCGACTGGTCGGACGACCCGGCGACCTTCGTCGGCAACGCGTTGTCGCCGGCCAAGGCGCTGCGGGTCGAGGTGGTCGACCTGGCCAGCCGGACGGCCCGGGTGACCGTGCCCGACTTCCAGCTCTCGCTGGCGATCGGGCGCGAGGGGCAGAATGCCCGACTTGCCGCCCGACTGACCGGTTGGCGGATCGACATCCGGTCCGACGCGGAGCAGACCAGCACGGCCAGCCGGGGCGGAGCTGATCACGTCCCGGAGCCGGGCGGCGCGATCCCGAGCAGCTAGGGGTAGACTTCTTCCAGTGGTACGACGCGCGCAGCCGGAGCGCACCTGTGTGGGTTGCCGGCGACGTGCGCCGGCCAGCGAATTGCTGCGGATCGTCGCAGTCGGCGACGGGGCTGGTTACAGCCTCCGGCCCGATCCGGCCCGCAGGCTGCCGGGTCGGGGAGCGAACATGCACCCGGATCCGGCCTGCTTCGCGCTGGCGGTGCGGCGGCGCGCCTTCGGGCGTGCGCTGCGCATCACCGGGGTCCCCGACCACGGCGCCCTCGCGGAGCACGTCGACGCGCCAACCACTACGTCCGGTCAACCCGACCGGGCGAGGGTCGCTAGCAAGGTAGGACGACCGACATGAGCACACGATGAAGTCCCTGAAATGACCAGGCTTCAAGTGCACGAGTGAGGTCGCTGCGGGTGCTGCCCGCACGACCTCGGAGTGAGGAGTGCAGTGGCAGGTAAGGCCCGCGTACACGAGCTTGCTAAGGAGCTCGGGGTCGAGAGCAAGACCGTTCTCGCCAAGCTGAAGGAAATGGGCGAGTTCGTGAAGTCCGCGTCCAGCACCGTCGAGGCGCCCGTCGCCCGACGGCTGCGTGGCGCATTCGTCGCGTCCGCCGGTGGCTCCTCGGCGCCGGCCGCCCCGCCGGCGGCCGCCCCGAGCCCGACCCCGACGCCGTCCCCGACCCCGGGTGCCCCCCGGGTCTCGGCCAAGCCGATGCCGCCCCGGCGGCCGGCCGCGCCGACCCCTGGACCGAAGCCCAAGGGCCCGGTCCCCGGCCCGCCGCAGCCGGCGACCCCGGTCGCCAAGCCGGCGAGCGCGCACGACATCGAGGTGGCCGCCGCCGAGGCGCGTGCCACGGCGCTGAAGGCTGAGCAGGAGGCCGCGGTCAAGGCCGCGCAGGCCGCCCGCCAGCAGCAGCGCGAGAACGTCCGCCGGGAGCCCCCGGCCGAGGGCGGTCCCCGTCCGGGTCCGCGTCCGGTTCCGAACGCGGTGCCGCCGCGTCCGGGTACCCCGGCCGCCGGTCGTCCCGGTGGCCCGACCCCGGGCCCGGGTGCCCGGCCGGGTGGCCGTCCGCCGGCGCGCGGCGCCGGCAACAACCCGTTCGGCATCCAGGGCGGTCAGCAGCAGCGGCCCCCGGCCGCCGGTGCCGGTGGCCCCCGGCCCAGCCCGGCGGGCATGCCGCCGCGGCCGAGCCCGGCCTCCATGCCGCCGCGGCCGAGCCCGGCCTCCATGCCGAGCCAGCGGCCGGCGACCGGTCGTCCCGGTCCCGGTGGCGCCGGCCGTCCCGGCGGTGGCGCCGGTCGCCCCGGTGGCGGTGGCGGCGGCTTCCGTGGCGGTCCCGGTGGCGGTGGCGGTGGCGGTGGCTTCCGTCCCGGTCCCGGCGGCGGTGGCGGCGGCGGTGGTTACCGCGGTGGCCCCGGTGGTGGCGGCGGTGGTGCTCCCGGCGGCGGTTTCCGTCCGGGTGCGCCGGCCGGTGGCGGTGGTCGTCCCGGTGGCGGTGGCCGTGGCCGTGGCGGCGGCGCCGCGGGCGCCTTCGGGCGTCCGGGTGGCCGGCCGACCCGTGGTCGCAAGTCCAAGAAGCAGCGCAGACAGGAGTTCGACAACCTGTCGGCCCCGACCATGAGCTCGGGTGCCCCACGGGGTCAGGGTCAGGTCGTCCGGCTCTCCCGTGGCGCGTCGCTGTCGGACTTCGCCGACAGGATCAACGCCAACCCGGGTTCGCTGGTCCAGGAGATGTTCAACCTGGGCGAGATGGTCACCGCGACCCAGTCCTGCTCTGACGACACCCTGCTGCTGCTGGGTGAGCACCTCGGCTTCAACGTGCAGATCGTCAGCCCGGAGGACGAGGACCGCGAGCTGCTCGCGCAGTTCAACATCGACCTCGACGCCGAGGTCGCGGAGGAGCGCCTGGTCAGCCGTGCGCCGGTGGTGACCGTCATGGGTCACGTCGACCACGGTAAGACCAAGCTGCTCGACGCGATCCGCAAGGCGAACGTCGTGGCCGGCGAGGCCGGTGGCATCACCCAGCACATCGGTGCCTACCAGGTCCACGTGCCGCACGAGGGCGAGGACCGTGCGGTGACCTTCATCGACACCCCGGGTCACGAGGCGTTCACCGCCATGCGTGCCCGCGGTGCCCAGGTCACCGACATCGTGGTCCTGGTCGTGGCGGCCGACGACGGCGTCATGCCGCAGACGATCGAGGCGCTCAACCACGCCAAGGCGGCGGACGTGCCGATCGTGGTGGCGGTCAACAAGGTCGACAAGCCGGAGGCGAACCCGGACAAGGTCCGCCAGCAGCTGACCGAGTACGGCCTGGTCGCCGAGGAGTACGGCGGCGAAACCATGTTCGTCAACGTGGCGGCGAAGCCGGGCATCGGCATCGACGAGCTGCTCGAGGCGGTCCTGCTGACCGCCGACGCGTCGCTGGAGCTGACCGCTCCGATCGACGGGCCGGCGCAGGGTGTGGCCATCGAGGCGCACCTGGACAAGGGCCGCGGTGCGGTGGCGACGGTGCTGGTGCAGAAGGGCACCCTGCGGGCGGGCGACTCCATCGTCGCCGGTGGGGCGCACGGCCGGGTCCGGGCGATGCTCGACGAGAACGGCAACCAGGTCGCCGAGGCCGGTCCGGCCCGTCCGGTCCTGGTGCTCGGTCTGACCGCGGTGCCGGGTGCGGGTGACACCTTCCTGGCCGCCGAGGACGACCGCACGGTGCGCCAGATCGCCGAGCAGCGGCAGGCACGGCGACGGGCGGCGGCTTTCGCCAACTCCCGCGGCCGGGCCACCCTCGAGACGCTCATGGAGCAGCTCAAGGAGGGCGAGAAGACCTCGCTCAACCTGGTGCTCAAGGGCGACGTCTCCGGTTCCGTGGAGGCCCTCGAGGACGCGCTGTTCAACCTCGACATCCCGGAGGAGGTCCAGCTTCGGATCATCCACCGGGGCGTGGGTGCGATCACCGAGAGCGACGTCATGCTCGCGAGCGCCTCGTCCGAGGCGGTCACGATCATCGGCTTCAACGTGCGGGCCGCCAACAAGGTCCGCGAGATCGCCGACCGCGAGGGCGTGGAGATCCGGTACTACACCGTCATCTACCAGGCCATCGAGGAGATCGACGCCGCGCTCAAGGGTCTGCTCAAGCCGGAGTACGAGGAGGTCGAGCTGGGCAGCGCGGAGATCCGCGATGTCTTCCGCTCGTCCAAGATCGGCAACATCTCCGGTTGTATCGTCCGGTCCGGCATCATCCGCCGCAACGCCAAGGCGCGGCTGCTGCGGGACGGGGCGGTCGTGGCGGACAACCTCACGATCAGCTCCCTCAAGCGGTTCAAGGACGACGCGACTGAGGTCCGCGAGGGCTTCGAGTGTGGTCTGACGCTGGGCGGTTTCAACAACGTCCAGGCCGGCGACATCATCGAGACCTTCGAGATGCGGGAGAAGCCGCGCGCCTGATCCGGTGCTGACACAGTGATCAAGGGGTTTACGCCGTTCGGCGTAAACCCCTTGATCATGTCCGGGGGTGTCCGTATCGTCCGGAGCGATGTACACGGGAACCGCAGTCTTCGACCTGCTGCTGCCAGGCGACTCACGGTCGCTCAAGGCAAAGAGATCATATGTACGGCCGATCGTGGCGGCGCTGCGCCGCTTCGAGGTGTCGGCCGCCGAGGTGGGCGCGCTCGACCTGCACGGTCGGGCCGAGATCGGGGTGGCCGTGGTGGCCGCCGAGGCGTCCCACGTCCGCGAGGTGCTGGACTCCTGCGAGCGCCTGGTGGCCGGCCGCCCCGAGGCTGAGCTGCTGTCGGTGCGCCGCCGGCTGCACGGCGAGGACGACTGACGCCGGGGTGGCCGTCGCCACCGACGGTGCCGCACGACCGGCCCGCCCGCGCGGGTAGTGTTCGACATGTTGGGCGGTCGGTCCCGGCGGCGCCCCGCGCCGTCGTACCGGCCGGGAGCAGAACGCCCTGGAGGTGGGGGAGATGACGGATCCGGCCAAGGTACGCCGGCACGCGGAGCGCATTCGCGAACTGGTCGCGTCGGTGGTGCGGAGCCAGATCAAGGACCCTCGGCTCGGGATGATCACCATCACCGACGCCCGCATCACCGCCGACCTGCGCGACGCCACGGTCTTCTACACGGTGCTCGGTGACGCGGCCGCCCAGGCCAGCACCGCCGCCGCCCTGGAGAGCGCCAAGGGCATGCTGCGCAGCACCGTCGGCAAGGCGCTCGGGCTGCGCCACTCGCCGACCCTGACCTTCGTCCTCGACGACGTGCAGGACCAGGTCAAGCACATCGACGACCTGCTCGCCGCAGCCCGCCAGTCCGACGCCGAGGTGCAGCGGCTCGCCGCGGGCGCGGCGTACGCGGGCGAGGCCCAGCCGTACCGGGTCGACGAGGACGAGGACGCCGAGGACGACGACGAGGACGCCCCGTCGGCCACGGACCGGCGGTGAGCGGCACCCCGGGCGCGGCCGGCGACCTGCTCAGCGGGCCGGCGCACGCCGGCCCGGACGAGTCCGACTGGGCCGCCGCGGTCGCGGCGGTACGCCGGCTGCCGGCCGATGCCCGGGTGCTGCTGATCTGTCACGTCAATCCGGACGGCGACGCGCTGGGCAGCATGCTCGGCTTCGGGCTCGGGCTGCGCCGAGTCGGCGTACGGCACCTCCAGGCGACCTTCCCCGGGCCGCCCGAGGTGCCCGAGCCGTTCCGCTGGCTGCCGGGGCTCGACCTGCTGGTGCCGGCGACCCGGGCGTACCCGGATCCGGACCTGGTGGTCTCCTTCGACGCGGCGAGCGAGTCCCGGCTGGGCGAGCTGGCCGACCGCCTCGACACCGCCGGCGAGGCGCTGGTCCTCGACCACCACGCCTCCAACACCCGGTTCGGCCGGGTGCACCTGGTGGACCCGCGGGCCGCGGCCACCTCGGTCGTCGCCGACGAGCTGCTCACCCGGCTCGACGTGCCGCTGGACGCGGAGATCGCGCAGTGCTTCTACGTTGCGCTGACCACCGACACCGGGTCGTTCCGGTTCGAGGCCACCACCCCTGCGGTGCACCGGCTGGCGGCGCGGCTGCTGGCCACCGGCATCCGCCCGGGTGACATCTCCCGCCGGATCTTCGACACCCGGCCGTTCGGCGCGGTCCGGCTCTTCGGCGAGGTGTTGGGCCGGGCCCGGCTGGAACCGGCGGCCGCCGCCGGGCACGGCCTGGTCTGGACGTACGCGACCCTGGATGACCTGGCCCGGCACGACCAGCGGCCGTACGTGCTCGAGTCGCTGATCGATTCGGTGCGGTGCACCGCCGAGGCCGACGTGGCCTGCGTGCTGAAGCAGGTGGGCCCCGCCGAGTGGGCCGTCTCCATGCGCAGCAAGGGCGCGGTGGACGTGAGCGCGGTGGCGGTGGCGCTGGGCGGCGGCGGTCACCGGGTCGCGGCCGGGTTCACCGGGGCGGGCAGCGCCGAGGACGTGGTGCGGTCGATCCGGGCCGAGCTCGACGGCGCGCTGATCACCCGCTGAGCTCCGGGGGATGTCGGTCTTCCCCGCGTCGGGTGGGCGCGGGGAGAATCGGAGGATGAAGCAGCCCCCCGAGCTCACCGTGGACCTGCCACGCGCCTGGGACCGTCCGGTGGTCACGGTGCCGGTGCTGGCCTGCCTCTCCCTGGTCGGTGGGCAGCTGCCGTCCTTCTCGACGCGGGCCAACCTGTGGATCCTCGGCACCGGCGGCGCGCTGATCTGGCTGGGGCTGGGCAACCGGGTGCCCCGCCGACCGGCGCCGCGCCGGCTCGGGCGGGGCGCGCTCTGGTGGGTGCTGCCGGTGGCCGTCTTCGGCGTCTTCGAGGGCGCGACGTTCGTGCTGTCGGTCGGCGACGAGTTCCCCACCTTCTCCCGGCTGGCGGACCCGCTGCTCACCGACGAGCTGGTCCGCTCCGCCGCCTGGTTCGGCTGGCTGGCCGCGTTCTGGGGGCTGGTCCGGCGATGATGCGCATCCTCGCCATCGCCGGTTTCGTGACCGCCCTGCTGCTCTTCGCCGCAGTCGAGTGGGCCGCCCGCCGCCCGGACTCCCGGGTGCCGTCGCTCGGCGACGTCTGCGCGTACGTGATGCGGTACGAGGTCGGGCCGGTTCCGGTGGGCCGGATCGGGGTGTTCGGCTTCTGGTGGTGGCTGGGCTGGCACTTCCTGGCCCGCTGAGCGCGCCGGCCGCCATCGCGTCCAAATGGCGGGAACTGTGGGCAGCATGTGGACCTGAACGTTAATTTGGGAAACGACCCCGCGCCGCGCCGCGACGCAGGTCGTGGGCGGTGGTGCCACACCCGGCGCCGCTTCCCTCCAGGGTCAGACCGACCCGGGCTCACGCTGCCCGGCGAGCCGCTCCGGTGATCCCGGACCGCCGCCAGGCGCTCAGCAGGACCGCCCGTAGGGCCGCCGTCCCCGGTGGTCCGCACCCTGGAAGGGAACTCCCATGGCGCCCAAGCCCAAGCCCGAGACCACCGACGAGGCGCGCGAGCAGATGCGGCGCGCCCTGCAGACGTCGATGGACACCCGTCAGTGACGCTGCCCGACCGGCGGTGACGCCGCTGACGTTCCGCGTCGCCGACGTCACCGCCCCTCGGTCCGGCCCGCCCGCCGTGGCGGCCACCGGGTCCAGCCCCTCGCTCGCGTCCGCCGGTCCCTTGCTCGTGTCCGCCGGTCCCTTGCTCGCGTCCGCCGGTCCCTTGCTCGTGTCCGCCGGCCTGAGCCCGGCGGCAGCTTCCGGTACCGTCCTGCGGTGCGCCGCATCCTGATCGTTGGTAGTTCGGGCGCCGGCAAGAGCACCCTCGCGCGGGCGGTGGCCAGCCGGCTGGACCTGCCGCTGATCCACCTCGACCGGCACTACTGGCGACCCGGCTGGGTCCCCGCCGACGACGCGGCCTTCCGCGCCGAGGTGGCCGCGCTCGCCGCCGCCGGGAGCTGGGTGATGGACGGCAACTACGCCGCCACCCTCGATCTCCGCCTGCCCCGCGCCGACCTGCTCGTGCTGGTCGACCTGCCGTGGCCGCTCTGCCTCGCCCGGGTCGTCTGCCGCCGCTGGGACCGCCGCGCCGCCGGTCGCCCCGACCTGCCGGCCGGTTGCCCCGAACGGCTCGACCTGGGCTTCCTGCACTACATCTGGCGCTACCCCGGCCGGTCCCGGCCCAGGGTATTCGCCGCTGTCGCAGCCCACGCACCGGAGCTGCCCGTCGTCCGGCTGCGCAGCCGCCGCCAGATCCGACGCTGGCTCGACGCCCTCCCGCCGCGCTGAGCCACTGGTCGCCTCCGACCACCCGTCTCCAGCCACCCGTCTCCAGCCACCCGTCTCCAGCCACCCGTCTCCAGCCACCCCGTCTCCAGCCACCCCGTCTCCGGCTGCCCGCCCCGGCCATGTGCGGGCCCGCGCCCGCCTCGCCGCCAGCCCGCCGGCCTCGTGCGGCCCGTGCCTGCCCCGGCCGCCGCCCCGTCCGGCCGTGTCTGGCCCGTCCCCGCCGCCCCGTCCGGCCGTGCGCGGCCCGCGTGCCGACCAGGTGGCCGGGCCCGGCAACGTGGGCCGGCGTGGGTGGCCCCGATCCGGCGCCCGCTGTGGTCCGGCCCGGGTCGGGCTGGCCAGCCCGCGTGATCCACACCGAATGCGGCATGTGGCGGTGTCCGGAGACGGGGGACACCGCGACATGCCGCAAACGGAGTCGATCTGGCCGTCCAGGGTCGGTGCCGCCCGGCCGCCGGCGACGCGCCCGTCCCGACTGCTCGTCCGGGCCGCACCTGGCCGGGCCGCACCTGGCCGGGCCGCACCTGGCCGGGCCGCACCTGGCCGGGCCGCACCTGGCCGGGCCGCACCTGGCCGGGCCGCACCCGTCCGGCCGGGCCGCACCCGTCCGGCCGGGCCGCACCCGTCCCGGCCGCAACCGGCCGGGCCCGCCTGGGCCGGTACCGAGCGTAAGTGATGACAGGTCTTGCGATCCTTACCTCGGTCGTGCCAGGATCGGCGGCGATGAGCCAGCCCGCCACCGCCACCGCCAACGCCAACGCCAACGCGACCGCGCCGCCGCGCCGGATCGCCGCCCTCGCCCTGCCCGCCCTGGTGGTGCTCGCCGCCGAACCGCTCTACGTGCTGGTCGACACGGCCGTGGTCGGGCACCTCGGCCGGTTGCCGCTCGCCGCGCTGGCCGTCGGCGGCACCGTGATGACCCTCACCGCCTGGCTGGGCACCGTGCTCGCGTACGGGATCACCGGTCGGGTGGCCCGGCGGTTCGGCTCCGGCGACCGGGCGGCGGCGGTGGCCGAGGGCGTGCAGGCGTCCTGGCTCGCCCTCGGGGCGGGCGTGCTCGTCGCGCTCGCGATGCAGGTCGGCGGCGGGATGCTGGCGCGTACCCTCGCCGGGAGCGGTGGCGACGTGGCCGGCGCGGTCGCCCAGTGGCTGCGGATCGCGGCCCTCGGCGCGCCGGGGCTGCTCCTCGCCGCCGCCGGTAACGGCTGGCTGCGCGGCATCCAGGACACCCGCCGTCCGCTGGTCTTCGTGCTCGCGCCCAACCTGCTCTCCGCGGTGCTGTGCCCGCTGCTGGTCTACCCTGCCGGGCTCGGCCTGGCCGGTTCGGCGGTGGCCAACGCCATCGCCCAGACCGTCTCCGGCGCGCTCTTCGCCGCGGCGCTGGTCCGCGAGCGGGTCTCCCTGCGGCCCCGGCCCCGGCTGATCCGGCAGCAGTTGGTGCTCAGCCGCGACCTGCTGGTCCGGGGCGTGGCGTTCCAGGCCAGCTTCCTCTCCGCCACCGCGGTCGCCGCGCGGTTCGGCGCCGCCGCCGTCGGTGCCCACCAGATCGCCCTGCAACTGTGGTTCTTCACCGCACTGGTGCTCGACGCCCTGGCCATCGCCGCCCAGGCGCTGATCGGCGCCGCGCTCGGCGCCGGCGACGCCGCCGGGGCGCGGGCCCTCGCCCGCCGGTTCGCGCTGCTCGGCGGCGTCTGCGGCGTCGGCTTCGCGGTGCTGATCGCCGCCGGCGCCGGCGTCGTGCCGTCCTGGTTCAGCTCCGACCCGCAGGTACGCGAGCAGGCCATGGTGGCCTGGCCCTGGTTCGTGGCGATGCAGCCGCTGGCCGGGGTGGTCTTCGCCCTCGACGGCGTGCTCATCGGCGCCGGGGACGTGCGCTACCTGCGCAACCTCACCATCGTCGCGGCGCTCGGCGGCTTCCTGCCGGCGATCTGGCTCGCCCACGGGCTGGACCTGGGGCTCGGCGGGATCTGGGCCGGGCTGACCTTGTTCATCGTGATCCGGCTGGTCGCGCTGCTGCTGCGGCTGCGCTCGGGCGGGTGGGCGGTGGTCGGCGCGGTCCGCTGACCCGCTCGGCGGACCGGACCGGACCGGACCGGACCGGACCGGACCGGACCGGACCGGACCGGGACGCGACGGCGTGGTGCCCTGCGGTGCAAGCCCGCGCGACCCCGTCTGGCAGGCTTGGCGGTCGTGAGCGGTGACGGTCTGATCGTGGTGGACAAGCCGGGCGGCATGACGTCGCACGACGTGGTGGCGCGCATCCGCCGGCTGGCGAGGACCCGGCGGGTGGGGCACGGCGGCACCCTCGACCCGATGGCCACCGGCGTGCTGGTGATCGGGGTGGGCCGGGCGACCCGGCTACTGACGTACGTGATCGGCGCGGGCAAGAGCTACACCGCCACGGTCCGGCTCGGCCAGGCCACCGTCACCGACGACGCCGAGGGCGACGTGATCGCCACCACCCCGGCCGGTCAGCTCACCGACGACGCGGTCCGGGTGGCGTTCGCCGCGCTCGCCGGCGAGGTCGACCAGGTGCCGAGCGCGGTGAGCGCCATCAAGGTCAACGGGCAGCGGGCGTACAAGCGGGTGCGCGAGGGGGAGAGCGTCGAGCTGCCCGCCCGGCGGGTCACCATCTCCCGCCTCGACGTGCTGGCCGTGCGCCGGGACACCCCCGACGTGCTGGACGTCGACATCGACGTGACCTGCTCGTCCGGGACGTACATCCGGGCCATCGCCCGGGACGCGGGCCTGGCGCTCGGGGTGGGCGGGCACCTGACCGCGCTGCGGCGCACCGCGGTGGGCGGCTTCCACCTCGCCGAGGCCGCCACCCTCGACCAGTTGGAGCAGCGCGCGCCCGAGGTGGTCAACCTGCCGCTCGACGCGGCAGCCGACCGGTTCTTCCCGCGCCGGGAGGCCAGCGCGGACGAGGCGAAGGTGCTCTCGCACGGCGGGCCGCTGGACGCGGCCGGCATCGCCGGGCCGTACGCCGTCTTCGGTCCCGACGGCGGCCTGATCGCTATCGTCAGCGAGCGGGACGGCCGGGCCCGCGCGGAGATCGTGCTCGCCCCGGCCTGACGGCGATGGCGGGTGCGCCGGTCGCGCGGCCGGCGCGGGTACCCGGCGAGGCCCGGGGAAGCAGGGGAGGAGCGGCATGCAGCGGTGGCGGGGGTACGACGCGGCGCCCGGTGGCTGGGGGCGTTCCGTCGTCACCATCGGCGTCTTCGACGGTGTGCACAAGGGGCACCAGGCGACGATCGGGCACGCCGTGGCCCGGGCCCGGGAGCTGGGCGTGCGGTCCGTGGTGGTCACCTTCGATCCGCACCCGGCGGAGGTGGTGCGCCCCGGCTCGCACCCCGCCGTGCTCACCGAGCCGGCCCGCAAGGCGGAGCTGGTCGAGTCCCTCGGCGTCGACGTGCTCTGCGTGGTGCCGTTCACCCCGGAGTTCTCCCGGCTGCCGGCCGAGGCGTTCGTGCACGACATCCTGGTCGAGCACCTGCACGCCGCGCTGGTGGTGGTGGGGGACAACTTCCGGTTCGGGCACCGGGCGGCCGGCGACGTGACGCTGCTGGAACGGCTCGGCCGGACCTTCGGCTTCGGCGTGGAGAGCGCGCCGCTGGTGGCGGAGGCCGGCACGGTCTTCTCCTCGACGTACATCCGCTCCTGCGTCGACGCCGGCGACGTGGCCCCGGCGGCCGCCGCGCTCGGCCGGCCGCACCGGCTGGAGGGGGTGGTGGTCCGGGGCGACCAGCGCGGACGTGAGCTGGGTTACCCCACCGCCAACCTGCTCTGCCACCGGCACGCGGCGGTTCCCGCCGACGGGGTGTACGCGGCCCGGCTGGTGCGCCGGGGGCAGCGGGAGCCGCTGGCCGCGGCGGTGTCGATCGGCACCAACCCGACCTTCTCCGGCCGGGAGCGGCGGGTGGAGGCGTACGCGCTGGACTTTTCCGGCGACCTGTACGGCGAGCGGCTGGCCCTGGACTTCGTCGCGCACCTGCGCGAGCAGCGCCGGTACGACTCGATCGAGCCCCTCCTGGCGCAGATAGCCGAGGACGTCGAGCGGACCCGCCGGGCGGTCGGCTGAGCGCGCGCCCGGCCGCGTCGCGGCCCTTGACCGGGCGGTACCGGGGTGGGCTGGTAGTCTGGCGGGGACGTCGGCTGACCGACGTGGGGCCTCGCGTGCCTGCACGACGCCGCGGGTGCGAGGTGCCGGTCCGTTCCGGTCTCCTGACCGGTCCGACGGACACCAGTGATCAACCCATCGAAACAGGGAGAACATGGCGCTCGACCAGGAAGCCAAGGCCAAGATCCGCACGGAGTACGCGACCGCCGAGGGCGACACCGGTTCGCCGGAGGTGCAGGTCGCGGTCCTCACCAAGCGGATCGCCGAGCTCACCGAGCACCTGAAGGTGCACAAGCACGACCACCACAGCCGCCGCGGGCTGCTGCTGCTGGTCGGCCGGCGCCGTCGGCTGCTCAACTACGTCCAGAAGAAGGACATCAACCGCTACCGGTCGCTCATCGAGCGGCTCGGTCTGCGCCGGTGACGTGACGGGGGAGTGGCCTGCGGCCGCTCCCCCGTTCCGGTACCACTGAAGAACAGGGCCGCGCGACGACCCGAGAGGGAGCCGGTCAGCGTACCGGTCTCCGGTAGTGGCCTCCGGGCACCCCGGCATCACGCCGGCCACCCGGGCGCTTCGATCGAAGACCGGCCGTCTGAGCAGCTCCCGTGTCGTGGGCCCCCGACGCGAAGGAGCACGACAGCACCATGACCGAGACCAACCTCGGCACCGAATCCCGCACCGCCGTGATCGACAACGGGTCCTTCGGCACCCGTGAGATCACCTTCTCCACCGGTCGGCTGGCCCGTCAGGCCGCCGGCTCCGTCGTCGCCCAGCTGGGCGAGACGGTGGTCCTCTCCGCCACCACCGCCGGCAAGCAGCCGAAGGAGCACTTCGACTTCTTCCCGCTGACCGTCGACGTCGAGGAGCGGATGTACGCCGCGGGCCGGATCCCCGGCTCGTTCTTCCGCCGCGAGGGCCGCCCCAGCGAGGACGCCATCCTCACCTGCCGGCTGATCGACCGGCCGCTGCGCCCGTCGTTCGTCAAGGGCCTGCGCAACGAGGTCCAGGTCGTCGAGACCGTCCTGGCGCTGGACCCGCAGCACCCGTACGACGTCGTGGCGATCAACGCCGCCTCGATGTCGACCAAGCTCTCCGGCCTGCCGTTCTCCGGCCCGATCGGGGCGACCCGGGTCGCGCACATCGACGGCCAGTGGGTCGCCTTCCCGACCCTGGAGGAGCTGGCCCGGGCCACCTTCGACATGGTCGTGGCCGGTCGCGCGCTGCCGGACGGCGACGTGGCGATCATGATGGTCGAGGCCGAGGCGACGCCGAACGCCGTCACCCTGATCGCGGGCGGCGCCACCGCCCCGACCGAGGAGATCGTGGCCAGCGGCCTGGAGGCCGCCAAGCCGGCGATCCGCGAGCTGTGCCGCGCGCAGAGCGAGCTGGCCGAGGTGGCCGCGAAGCCCGTCGCCGAGTTCCCGGTGTTCCTGGACTACCAGGACGACGTCTACGAGGCGGTGGCCGAGCTGGCCCGCACCGAGGTCGCCGAGGCACTCCAGATCGCCGGCAAGGCGGACCGCGAGGAGGCCCTGGACCGGGTCAAGGCCCGGGTCGCCGAGGAGCTCGGCGGTCGCTTCGAGGGCCGGGAGAAGGAGCTCAGCGCCGCGTTCCGGTCGCTGAGCAAGTCCGAGGTCCGCAACCGGGTGCTGCGCGAGCAGGTCCGCATCGACGGCCGCGGCCCGCGCGACATCCGCCCGCTGACCGCCGAGGTCGGCGTGCTGCCCCGGGTGCACGGCTCGGCGCTGTTCGAGCGGGGCGAGACCCAGATCCTGGGTGTCACCACGCTGAACATGCTGCGCATGGAGCAGATGGTGGACACCCTCTCCCCGGAGAACCGCAAGCGCTACATGCACAACTACAACTTCCCGCCGTACTCGACCGGTGAGACCGGCCGGGTCGGTTCGCCGAAGCGGCGCGAGATCGGCCACGGCGCGCTCGCCGAGCGGGCGCTGATCCCGGTGCTGCCCTCGCGCGAGGAGTTCCCGTACGCCATCCGGCAGGTCTCCGAGGCGCTCGGCTCCAACGGCTCCACCTCGATGGGTTCGGTCTGCGCCTCGACGTTGGGCCTGCTCAGCGCCGGTGTGCCGCTGAAGGCGCCGGTCGCCGGCATCGCCATGGGCCTCATCTCCGACGAGGTCGACGGCAAGACCCAGTACGTGACGCTGACCGACATCCTCGGTGCCGAGGACGCGTTCGGTGACATGGACTTCAAGGTCGCCGGCACGCCGGAGTTCGTCACCGCGCTGCAGCTCGACACCAAGCTCAACGGCATCCCGTCGGACGTGCTGGCCGCCGCGCTGCAGCAGGCGAACGAGGCCCGGCAGGTCATCCTCAGCGTGATGCAGGCGGCGATCGAGGGTCCGGCCGAGATGTCGGACTACGCGCCGCGGGTCACCACGGTGAAGATCCCGGTCGACAAGATCGGCATGGTGATCGGCCCGAAGGGCCAGACCATCAACGCCATCCAGGACGAGACCGGCGCCGAGATCTCCATCGAGGACGACGGCACGATCTACGTCGGCGCGACCAACGGCCCGTCGGCCCAGGCCGCGGTCGAGCGGATCAACGCGATCGCCAACCCGACGCTGCCGAAGGCCGGCGACAAGTTCCTCGGCACCGTGGTCAAGACGGCCGCGTTCGGCGCGTTCGTCTCGCTGCTGCCGGGCCGCGACGGCCTGCTGCACATCTCCAAGGTGGGCGACGGCAAGCGGGTCGAGAGGGTCGAGGACTTCCTCAACGTCGGCGACAAGGTCGAGGTCGAGATCGCGGACATCGACGCCCGCGGCAAGATCTACCTGGACAAGGTCCGCCCGGAGGGCGCCGAGGCGCCGGCCGCCGGTGAGGCCGCCGAGGGTGAGCGTCCGGCCGGCCGCGGTGGCGACCGGGGTCCGCGCGACCGCGGTGACCGCGAGCGGGGCGGCGACCGGGGCGGTCGTGGCCCGGGCGGCGGCGACCGCGACCAGGGCGGCGAGGGTGGCGAGGGCGGCGAGCGTCCGCGCCGCCGCACCCGGCACAGCTGAGCATCACCCGGCCGGGGGGGGGGGGGGGGGGGGGGGCCCCCCGGGGGGGCCCCCCCGCCCCCCCCGCGAGGGTTTCTTCGTTTTGGGGTGGGGGGGGCGCCGGGGGGGTTTTTTGT